>QFOI01000104.1 GCA_003241175.1 Pseudopedobacter saltans | reverse complement strand
TATGGCCAACCTTAACGGGGAATTAAAACAACTAGACATTTACACAGAAGAAGAATTACTACAGAAAAAAGAAACATTAACGCAATTACAAGCGCAGGAAAAACAAGCAAAAACTGACTTAGAAACTAAAGAAAAGGAATTCCAAGAACTAAATAAATTAAAAGAACTTTTCGACAATAAAACAAAGTACCAGCAAGAACTTGAAGAATTAGAAACAGAAAAGGCATCTTACATTAAAAGAGAAAAAAGAACTGAAAATTATCAAAAAGCTAAACTATATTTTGAATCGAGTATTTTAAGGGAAAAAGACTTAGTTAATAGTATTCAAAAAAGACTTGAAAAATTGAATAGTTTAAGTCAAGAGCTTTCAGAAGTAAATACCGAACTCGAAAAAAATATTACAAACTGGGAAAGCATCAAAAAAGATTATGCAACCATAGATGCATGGCAACGTCAAACACAAGAATACGCAGAATTAGAGGATATCATCTCCTACCAAAAACAGGCGAAAGAACTAGAAAACAAAATTGCAACGCTTGAGAGTCAGTTGAAACAAAATGAAGCAGATCATTTAAAAATTGCCTTACATATCTCTGAACTCGAAAAAACAACACAAGAACTTAAAGCTCAACAGCCTTCCAATATTTTTGTGTTCAACGAAGTGGGAGAATGGTTTCAGGTAAAGAAGAATCTCGATAATCAGATAGCAGATTGGGAACTTCAGAGCAAAACGCTATTGGAAAGAATACAGAATGGCAAAAGTTTTTTTTTGACTTTATCGTTTTCTTATGAAAACTGGAAAGCAGAATACGAAATCAAAAAAGCAAAACTTAAGCAAATACTCGCAGATTCTCAGGCAAAAAAAATCGAGTTGTCCACCAAAATAGAACTACATCAATATGCCCAAAACTTGCAAGAAGGAGATCCATGCCCTTTATGCGGTGCGTCACACCACCCGAATCTATTAACAAACGACAAAAACATTGCACTCGATATTCAAAATATTGATGCAACAATAGCTCAGACCAATACATCATTGGATCAATTAGAAAACACTAGAGATAAAGCTAACCAATATGAAGCTTCCATCAATTCCTTTGAGACACAAGTAGAAAACTTTAATGCCAATATTTCCAAAAATCAAAAAAGTCTACTAGAACATCAATCCTTGTTTAAATGGAATGAATTTGACAGTAACGATGAATCCGCATTTTTAAGAAAAAAACAAAATGCCGACAACAACCTAAATGAAATTAATCGTTTAGAATTAGAGACTTCCAAAATAAGGAAAGAATACGAAACCCGAAATGAAACAATAAACACAAACAAGATTTCTATAGTTCGCATCAAAGAGCAATATCAAAACATTGTTGAGAATATTGCAATTGCGCTAAGAAAAATAGTAATAAACGATAAAGAGACCGTATTGCAATATAGTTCCGACGAAGTCCACAAATTAAGAATTGAATTAGAGAAAAAACTGGAAAACACGAAGCAACAATATGAATATTTGCAAAAAAACATCCAGCAACTAGACAAACAAAAAGGAATACTGGAATCAACAATACAGTCTCACAACCACGAAAAATCAGTCGACACAGAAGAACTTGAATCCTTAAATAACAAAATACAAGAACGGCTCAATACTCATCAATTTCCTTCCAAAAACATAGTTGAAAATATATTGGAAGAACGTATTGATGTAGCGAGAGAATTACAGTTGATCCAGAACTATAAAAACAACGTATTTGCCACAGAGCAAAAGCTAAACGAAACAAATAACATTATCAAAAACCAAACATTTGATAGTATAAAATGGGTAGAAATCGCCAACAAAATAAATACAGCAAAAGAATCCATTACTGAGTTCACTACACTTATCGCACAACATACGCAATCCATTAATCTGCTGACAACAAATCTAGAGACTCAAAAGAAATTGCAAATGCAATTACAAGAAAAGGTATTGCGGAAAGACAATATACAGACTTTAAAAAATCTTTTTGCAGGAAGCGGTTTTGTCAACTTTATATCTTCTGTTTATTTAAAAAATCTTTGTATTGCCGCCAACGAAAGATTCAGCAAGCTCACTCAAAACCAGCTCCATCTTGAATTGAGTGTCGACAACGATTTTTTGATAAGAGACTTATTGAACGACGGAAAAACAAGAAGTGTCAAAACACTTTCCGGGGGGCAAACGTTTCAAGCATCCTTGAGCCTGGCTCTAGCATTAGCGGACAGTGTCCAATACCAGAACAAAAGTGAACAAAATTTCTTTTTCCTGGACGAAGGCTTCGGAGCCTTGGACAAAGACGCATTAACAACCATATACGAAACATTGAAAGACCTTCGAAAAGAAAATAGAATTGTCGGTATTATTTCGCATGTGGAAGACCTTCAGCAAGAAATACCTGTTTCCTTATTAGTAAAAAATGACGACGAGAATGGTAGTCAAATACAGTTGACAATTACATAACAGTATCTATCGGCAATCTGAAAAGATGGTAGTAACTTTGCATTATGGCGGAGGAAAAAAAATATCATCTTCCAGAATCTGAAGATGTAGATAGAAGTTATTTAGGCGCAATGTTTACCTGTAGATGTCCGAGATGTAGGCAAAGCCATCTGTTCGAAGATCGTAACCCTTATCATTTAAGAAAGACGATGAAAATGTATAAGGAATGTCCAACCTGTGGTCAACCCACAGAAATAGAAGTTGGTTTCTACACAGGTGCAGCTTATGTGAGTTATGCGCTTACAGTAGCATTAGCAGTAGCTGTTTTCGTAGCATGGTATGTTTTAATCGGTTTTGAAATGAGCAACCTAAACGATTACAGGATTTTCTGGTGTTTACTGACAACGGTTGCCGCAATTGTGCTAGTCACACCTTATGTCATGCGCCTTTCTCGCTCTATTTGGCTGAGCTTCTTTGTGAAATACGACAAAGATTGGAGGATAAACAAACTCACCAATTTTGAAAGAATCAACTCTATCGGAATGGAGAAATAAACGCTAAAAATGTATAGATACACTATAAACGTCATAGTATTTTTGTTAGCTCTCTCACCTATTGGTTTTTTGAATGCACAAGATTCATTGAGTCCTAAAGTATTTAAACAAACCATAGAAGCCAATACCAATGCGGTCCTAATCGACGTTCGCACGCCAAAAGAATTTGAAGAAGGACATCTAGAAAAAGCAAAAAATATAGACTTTAAGAATCCAAACTTTTTACAAAAAATAGATTCTCTTAACCGCAATACGCCAATATACTTGTATTGTCTTGCGGGCTCAAGAAGTAGTGCTGCGGCTCAGAAACTTAAAGCAAATGGTTTTACCAATATAAAACAATTGGACGGAGGTTACCTAGCTTGGAAAAATGACAACCTACCTATAGCAACCAATAGTATTTCCAAGGATGAATACACAAAAGACGACCTCCAAAAGGTTTTGGAGAGTCATACCAAAGTGCTTGTAGACTTCAATGCACCATGGTGTGGACCTTGTCTAGTATTGGCACCTAAAATCAAAAAAATAGAAAAAGAGTTTACAGGTAAAGTATTTATTGAAAGAGTAAATGTAGATAAAGCTCCAGCGCTCACACAGTCTATGAATATACGCTCTATTCCTTTACTAGTTCTTTTTGAAAACGGCAAACCGATAAAAGCATTGGAAGGCAATCAATCGTTAAAAGAAATCAGACAATTTTTACAATAAAGAAAACGCACATTATGCAACTATTTAGATACGGACAGAAAGGTGCCGAAAAAGCAGGCATAGTAATTAATGAAAAAAAATATGACCTTTCCGGTTTTGGACAAGATTTTGACAATACTTTTTTAAGTGAAGGTGGTCTAGAAAAGTTAAAGACTTATTTGAGTGAAAACGAAGGAAAGCTTTCTGAAATAAAGGAAGACGCGAGACTAGGTGTTCCGTTGGCCAATCCTCAAAAAATAGTCTGTGTTGGATTGAATTATGTGGACCATGTCAAGGAAACCGGCTTAAAACAAGAAAACGAGCCCATTTTATTTCTTAAAGCCATTTCCGCATTAACAGGACCTTATGACGGTATCACCATACCCAAGGATTCATTGAAAACTGACTGGGAAACAGAACTCGCTGTTGTCATTGGCAAAAAAGCCGCTTACGTAAAAGAAGAAGATGCTGAAGACTATATTTGGGGATATGCTTTGCATAACGACATTAGTGAACGTGCTTTCCAAACAGAAAGAGGCGGGACTTGGGACAAAGGAAAAGGTTGTGATACCTTTGCTCCAGTCGGGCCATTCATAGTTCCAAAGGAGAACGTTGCGGATCCAAACAACCTAAGCGTATGGTTGAAACTAAACGGTGAACTTGTCCAGAATGGTAACACATCAGACTTTATCAATAAAATCCCTAAACTTATCGCTTACATTTCTCAATTCATGTCATTGAACCCTGGAGATATTGTATCGACTGGTTCGCCTGCTGGCGTTGGAATGGGGATGAATCCACAGAGATTTCTCAAACCCGGTGACGTTATTGAATATGGAATTGATGGACTAGGAATAGGAAAACAAACATTATCGGCTTATAATGCAGATTAGTAAATTAATGTCTATAAATAAAAATGCCTTGACTATTTTTTAGTCAAGGCATTTTTATTTGGCCTTCTTTTCCAAATTAATACAAAGCATCAGGTGTTGTGACACGAATCAACTTAGCATTTACAAATTCGTAAATACCAGCAGGAGATTGTTCACGACCATATCCAGATTCTTTAGTACCGCCAAATGGAAGTTCGGGTGCAATACCAGTTACATGGTTGATATAAACCATACCCGTATCGATTTTACGCGCTACTTCGACCGCTTTTTTGGTATCTTTTCCAAACACGCTACCACCTAATCCAAATTCTGTAGCATTCGCTATTTCAATAGCTTCCTCTACATTTTTGTAAGTGTACAACATGTAAACTGGTCCAAATATCTCTTCGAAATAAGCATCCATTTCAGGAGTAATATCAGTAATCAAAGTAGGTTCTACGAAAGCACCCGGTCTATCAATACGATGACCACCTGCAAGGACATGTGCACCTTGTTCGGCAGCTTTTTGTACTTGGGCAACGACATCTTGCGCTGCTTTTTCACTACTTAAAGGAGCTAGATCTGTATCATCTTTTGTAGGATCGCCCACTTTAAGATCTGCGAAGATGGATTTTACCTTAGACAAAAATTCTTGAGATTTGCTTTCTGGAATGAATACACGTTTTGGAGAAACACAAACCTGACCTGCATTCCACATTCTTCCGAATACGGTTGTTTTTGCAGCTTGATCAAGATCTGCATCTTCCAAAATAATGAAAGGATCGCTACCACCTAATTCCAATGTAGATTTTTTCACTTTAGAACCCGCAGCAGCAGCAATAGAAGCTCCGGCGGGTTTACTACCTGTTAAGGCTACAGCTTTGATACGAGGATCATTCACCAATCCATCGATTTTGCTACCAGGAATAAACAAGTTGCTATACACGCCATCAGGAGCACCTGCTTCTTTGAAAATATCTTCCACTATTTTAGCACATTGTGGCACGTTAGAAGCATGTTTTAATACAATTGTATTACCCGCCATAACATTAGGCGCAGCAGAACGCGTAATCTGATAGAATGGGAAGTTCCAAGGTTGGATACTCAACAAAACACCAATTGGTTCATAGGCCAGAAATGCTTCTCCATTCTTAACATCCAAAGGATGGTCCGCCAAGAATTCAGCCGCATGATCTGCATAATAATCCCAAATGTCAGCACACAATTCCACTTCATAAATAGACTCACGCAATAGCTTTCCCATTTCTAGCGTAGCTAATTTTCCTAGCTCTTCTTTTCTTTCACGGAAAATAGAGGCAACCTTGTGTATTAAGGCAGCACGAGTCTCGAAACTGGTATTTTTCCAGCTCTTAAAGGCTTTATCTGCTTTAGCAACAATCGCTTCGATTTGACTTTCGTCCATTACATCGAATTCTTTAACGATTTCGTTATTAAATGGATTCACTGTTTTAATGGGTGAAACCTTAGTTGCTGTACTCATAATAAATCTCCTTTTTATTTTAATTTGTTGCAACAAAGCTATTGCGGAAATTAATTGAGAAAGGTCAAAGGAGGGTTAATGTTAGGTATATGAAATGTGAAAAAATGAAACAATAATCAATAAGACTAATAGCAACAAAAAACTCCTCCAATATAAACTAATGGAGGAGGTACAACTATAAAATAATTTTGCTTATTTCAGGTATCCATAATACTCGTCATCCGTGGCACAATCCCACCATATTGGAATACTCCAAACGTTTAAATCATTAGCGTGAGCATTGATAGCTAAAGCATTTGAAAGATTGTAATTTAACTCCAAAGTTGTTGGCAGTTTCCAACGACGCTGCCAGTAAGTCGGATCTGTCTTAGCACCGCCTGTATATAAAGCCGCACCTGCAAATAACGGACCTCGATCATATCCTGGATAGACAACACCATAACCACCTACATTTCCTGTACTAAAATTGAAACGACGCATATCATTCCAGTTTTCAATACTACATCCCATTGCTACATATTTTTGAAGCATAATATCAGACATAGTCAACGCTCCAGCACCTTGAGCAACGGCTGCACTTTGCATATAAGTTGAAATAGCGCTTTGGTCCATTGGAGCCATATCAGGATTATTAACAGAATATTTACTTGCATCCCATTCCGTAAGTTTAGATTGCATCATACTCATGTGTGCTTGTATACCTGCAATGTAAGCCGAGTAAGCACTTGCATTGTCACCTTTCCTCATAGAAACTTCAGCTTTGATGAAACACATTTCATGATAAGTCAATATCTCTTGATCCGAAACCGGACGAATCTGATAGGAACCTGTAGATCCAACAGCACCAGCAGAAAAAGCGGCAGAAGCAGTAAGAGTCGATGGCGCTCCAGTTGCAGAAGGATACCAGTTTACATCAGTTTGGCCTTGAGCTGGATTACCCGAAGTGGCTATAGAATTGCTTCTAAGGTTTACATAAATAGTGTCACCTGCATACAGATAATTTGTACTATTAATATAAATAGAACCCGCTTTGTAAGTAACAGCTACTTGATTTCCATTCACAGTGTAAGGTCTACCAGCTTGAACTTGAGCAGCGATAAAACTTGATAAATCTGTTGAGTTTGAAATTGTGTATGTTATTGTAGCATCTGCATATGCGTAACTAGGAGTTGCTATGGAAGTTGCTCCTCCTTTTAGTAAACGAGTAGAAGCACCGTAAGAATCAACTCCGGCAGAACGGGTCCAATTATAGGAAATTACTTTTCCAGAAGCGTCAAGTTTTACATTTGTCATGTATGACGGAACAATTTTGGTCATTCTTGGATCGACAACCCCAGAACCTCGCATATTTGTCAAAAGATTATAATAGTATTGAGAAATACGTTGGGCACTACCATAGCCAGCATAGTTCCAATTACCATTTGTAACCACAGGATCACCAAGTAAATAGTCTGTTACGGTACTATTATTGTAACCGGGACCAACAGTATTGTCGGCATTAGACTGAGGACCTTTGGAAATACAATACAAAATAGAATCCGCATTAAACAGATCTGTTTTTTTTGATAGCTTAAGCATGAAACGAGCTTTTAGTCCATAACATAACTTTATCCATTTTTCTGTGTTTCCGCCATTCCACATATCACCTACAGAAAGTGCTGGAGCGCTTGACTCTTGTGTCTTGCCAAACAGTTCAATAGCCTCGTTTAACTTGGACATACATCCGTTATAAATAGCCTTACCATCATCAAATTCAGGACTTGCGATACCTGGAGTAATAGCTTGTGAATACGGCATTTCACCATACAAATCAAGCATTTCCATAAATCCTAATGCAGAAAAAACATCTGCTGTAGCCATATAATGATAGGCACCCTTGGCTTGTGCAGAGCTATAGAGATCATTCAGGTTGGATGCAACCTCTACAAACCAAGTCTGATAAGGGGTTGTATTACCAGAAGATGCAATCCAGGTTGTTGTAAATGCATTTGCCGCTGCACCGTTACTATAATAAACACCTGCTTGGCAAGCTGTCCTGAAATTAGTTACACCTGCCGTGTATTGATAAAAGTGTTCAATCCATGGTAATCTATTTTCCACTAGAACACTAGCATTACTTGGGTTATCAGGATCTGTATTAACATCCAACCATTTTTTACAAGATGTCGATGCTAGTATAAATGCCCCTCCCAGTATTAAATATTTTATACTTTTCATAATAGTAATTTTCAACAATTAAAATGTAAGGTTTACGCCAAAAGTAAAACTAGCTACAGCTGGTACTCCTAAATAATCAATACCTGTAGAACCGGATCCACCCGTACCTCCTGCCGCACTCACCTCAGGGTCCATTCCTTTATAATTCGTCCAAGTCAATAGGTTGGTCCCCATTAATGTGGCAGACAAGCCCTTTATAATTTTTTGATTTTTTATCATATCCGTAAAATCGTACGACAAATTAACAGAACGAAGTTTCAACCAATTTACAGACGTTATAAAGTTATAGGAGTTCGCTGCATAATTGGCCCAATAACGTTGAATCATATTAGTACCCGCAACAGATACGCCGTTGACATTATATGATTCATTCGCATTGTAGGTCTGTGAGAATGCCGCGCCTGTCTGGCTATTTACACCCGTTACGGTTACAGATTGACGATCATTCAACAAGGTTTTTTTACTTAAGCCATTTGTAACCATTGAATATTCTGTACCATTGTAAATATCTCCACCTTTACGAAAATCCAACAAGAATGACAACATGAATTTTTTGTATCGGAATGTATTGTTAAGACCACCAATGAAGCTAGGTTCTCTATTTCCTACTACAGGATTATTCGTATTTATCTTATAAAGTCCAGTAGTTGGATCAACTTGATAAGCGCCATTTGCAATTTCATTCCCATTGGCATCTGTTTCTCGTAAGAAATTAGTTCCTGTCATACCAAGAAAGTATCCTCCGTTAGGAATGGAAGCTGCTTTAACAGTTCCAAATTGAGCATCTGTCGGATAAAAATATTGTACACCTTGTAAAAATGTACCTAGACGACCTTTGTTATAGGAAAAGTTAAGTACCACATCCCATCCGAAGTCAGCCTGAGCAATCGCTTTCCCAGTAATAGCGATTTCCATACCTTTGTTGATAACAGAACCCGAATTGATAGAATTCAATATATATCCACTAGCGTTGGAAAGACGAGGTTGAGCAATCTGGTTTTTTGTTTGACTGTGGTAATAAGTATAGTCCAAACCGATACGTCCGTTTAAAAAACGGAATTCGCCACCAATCTCCCAAGAATCTTGAATCTCTGGTTTCAATATGTTATTTCCACTTGTATATTGATTACCAATTCCCGTGAATGAACCAATAGTTATAGGTGTATTTACATAAGTAAGCGTTGCATAAGGATTAGCATCTTTACCCACACGCGCCCAACTGCCTCGCACTTTACCGAAAGAAAGAATACTATTCTTAGGCAACAACTCTGTAAAAACAAAAGATCCGCTAGCTGATGGATAAAAATAAGATCTATTTTCGATAGGCAAAGTAGAAGACCAATCATTCCGAGCCGTCAAAGTTAAAAATGCTATACTCTTATAGGATGCACCCATTTCTCCATATGTACCTTGTAGACGCTTTCTGGTAGTTGCGTCT
>QFOI01000103.1 GCA_003241175.1 Pseudopedobacter saltans | reverse complement strand
AATAGGTTTGTTGGTTATATTCAAAAATATAACAATGAAATCGAGTTGTTACAGAGGAAAATTGATTTATTATTCAACTGATATAATTAACGGTTATAGATCATTAACTATGGATACAAACGTGTGGGATTAACGCATAGGATCATTTTACGCATCGCCATCAATGTCCTGCTCTTTAGATTTCGGTTTTCTTGTTGCCAATACCTTGTCAATACGGTGTCCGTCCAGATCGAGTATTTCAAAAGTGAAATCTTTCCAAACTAGTTTTTCGCCTACAACTGGAATGTGTTCAAGATTGTGCAATATAAATCCAGCTAGTGTATCGTATTCTTCATTGTTTTCCTTTTCTTCATCACTCCATTCAATATGGAGGTAAGAAAGAAAATCATAAAAAGGCATTTGCCCGTCCACAATATAGCTGCCGTCTTCTCTTTTGAAAATTTCAATATCGGTGTCGTCGGCTTCAGCCATTTCCCCAACAATAGCTTCCAATATGTCATGCAAAGTGATAATGCCTTGCAGCGTTCCATATTCGTCTACGATGATGGCATAATGAATTTTACTTTTTTTGAATTTTTCCAGAAGATGGTACGCTGTAATATTTTCCGGAACGTACATGACTGGTTTCGCTATTGCGCCAACTAAAGTTCCCGCTGGTGCCGCAAAAAGGTCTTTTATAAAAACAACACCTTTAATTTGATCAATATTTTTTTCACAGACAGGGTAGACGGAATGCAATTCAAAATCTTCTTTTACCTCATCGATACTTGTATTGACATCCAACCAAACTACGTCACTGCGGTGTGTCATCATGGAGGTGATTGTCCGGTCGCCTAATGAGAACACTCTAGTTATAATCTGTTGTTCTGCTTGTTCAATCGTTCCTTGTTCAGTTCCTTCGTTGATGATCGCTTTTATTTCTTCTTCACTAATCTGGTTGTCACCTTCTTTGATGCCAAGGATTCTAATGATGACTTCTGAAGATTTGTTCAATAACCAAATAAAAGGCTTGGTAATAGCAATGATAAACTGCATAGGAGCAGTGACGATCTTGGCCGTTTTTTCCGGGTTGGTGAGACCGATTCTTTTAGGAACAAGTTCTCCCAATACAAGGGAAAGATACATGATAACAAATACAATCGTGATTGTAGCAATAGACTGACTATAAGGTCTGAAAAAATCAACCCTGTTCAATACTTCCGCAAAATCTTTTTTGATATTGTCTCCGGAGAAGATACCGGTTAATATTCCCACAAGCGTGATTCCGATCTGTACGGTGGAGAGGAAAACATCAGGTTTGTTGATTAATCCCAATGCTTTTTTAGCTTTCTTGTCTCCTTTGTGTGCCTGCGCTTCCAAACGAACTTTCCGGGAAGAAATCAATGATATTTCCGCTAAAGAAAAAAAGCCATTCAACAGAATGAGCGCAAGTATAATAAAAATTTCCATTTTGAGTAGATAGTGCAAAATTAGGAAAACTTACATAAATACCTCGTCTCGATTTGCGGAATGGCTTTTGGACTATTTATTTGCTCTGTTGTCCAAAAACTTTTTTGAGTATATCTGTTGTTCGGGCAACGGGATTTTGGCGAATGTTGACTTCTTCTTTTGCAATCTGATCAAACAACGCATTGGATGCATTTTTCGCAACGTAATCTGTCAAGTCAGGATTGATTTTGTTTTTGGTAAGCGGAATACTGTTGTAGGTTTTTACTATGTCACCATAATACTTGGTGGCATCCGTCTTGTTGAGCGAACTAGCAATAACTGGTTTGAATGCTGCAATCAATTGATCTGTTGTTTTGGATTTGAAATAGTTGGTAATGGAGTTGTTGCCACCTTTTACTAGTTGTAGTGCATCTGTCACGGTCATTTGTTTGACTGCATTAGTGAAAATAGGTTTTGCCAAACCCACCGCGTCTTCTGCGGAGCGGTTGATCTGAAGTACTGCTTGGTCGACGACACTACCCAAACCTATTGATTTCAATGTTCCTACGACTTTTTGCGCATCTTCCGGAAGTAAAAGTTTGTAGGCTGCATTGCCAAAGAAACCATCTTTTTTGTTCAGGTTCAATACACCATCGAGAATTCCGTTAAGCAAAACTTGTTGTATACCTTGTTGTGCCTCGTTTTGGGTAATACCACCATTGAGTCCAGGAATATTGGAAAGATGGTTGACCGAATCACAGGAACTCATCGTACTTGTTAGCAATACAAAAGCGGTTAGTGGTAAGAAAAGTTTTTTCATGGAGATGGTTTTGTTTTTATCTATGACAATATAGATTGTGGTTACTTAGTTTTAAGAATTTAAAGCCGTAAATTTGCACAATAAAGTTTAATAATTCGAATTTATGAGTGAAATTATCGAAAAGATAGATTGTTTGATTATAGGTTCAGGTCCTGCTGGTTATACGGCTGCGATTTATGCTGCTCGCGCCAATATGAAGCCTGTTGTGTATCAAGGTTTGCAACCTGGCGGACAGTTGACAATTACGACTGATGTGGAAAATTTTCCAGGATATCCTGATGGCATTATGGGGCCGGATTTGATGGTGGATCTAGAAAAACAAGCGAAAAGAATGGGTGCGGATATCCGTTATGGTATCGCGACTAAAGTTGATTTTACAGGTCCAATTCATCGTGTAGAAATAGACGAAGAAAAATGGATTGAAGCAAAAACCGTTATTATATCTACAGGAGCAACAGCCAAATGGTTGGGATTGCCAAGCGAACAAAGATTGAACGGTTATGGGGTCAGTGCCTGTGCTGTTTGTGATGGTTTCTTTTTCAGAAATCAAGAGGTTGCAATTGTTGGTGCTGGCGATACAGCATGTGAAGATGCTTTGTATTTATCCAAATTGGCAACAACTGTCCACATGATTGTTCGTAAAGACAAAGATGGTATGAAAGCCAGCAAAATCATGCGTGACCGTGTATTGGAAGCGCCAAACATAAAAATGTATTGGAATAGCGAAACGCAGGAAGTATTGGGAAAAGACAAAACAGAAGCTGTTCGCATCAAAAATAATCAAACAGGAGAGGAACAGGATATTCCGGTTGGTGGTTTCTTCGTTGCTATTGGTCACACTCCGAACAGTGATATATTCAAACCCTATATTGATTTGTTCGAAGACGGTTATATCAAAACGGTTCCAGGTTCTACAAAAACCAATGTTGCAGGCGTATTTGCAGCTGGTGATGTTCAGGATAAAACGTATCGTCAGGCGATCACGGCAGCAGGCTCTGGTTGTATGGCAGCTTTGGATGCAGAAAGGTATTTAACCGAATGTTTCGGACATTAATATCGATCATGTAACAATAGTTTGAAAATAGCTAACGAATAGTCGTTAGCTATTTTGTTGTAACAAGTGATTTGTAGGATAAAATTGCTGAACTATATTTGCGGCTTATGCTAAAAATCGAATTAAAAAATATATTGTTTAGGGCCAATCATGGTCTGTATCCTGGTGAAAAAGAGTTAGGTGGAACATTTGAAGTCAACGCTTGGATCTCGTATTCTTCCAATAGTAAAATCATCCGCAAGATTGATGATACCATTGATTATTCCAAAGTATTCACTTTGATAAAAGATGAAATGGACCAGCCGGAAGATCTAATGGAAACCGTTATTACAAAAATTGCGCATCGTATTTTCGATACGTTCGCAACTGCTCACGAAGTGTATGTCTGTATAAGTAAAGTGAATCCTCCATTGCCTATCTATTCGGGAAGTGCTGGCGTGAGTATTCAGTTGAAAAGAGACGAAATATAAAGTAAAAAGGTAAAAGTAAAAATTCCTCTTTTTTTACTTTTACCTTTTTACTTTTTATCCCAATGGAATAGGTTCAATATCCGAAAAATCATCATTGCCCATCGCTTGTTTGCGCATTTTGTCAGCAGTTTCTTTGCCGACATATTTGATGATTCTTTTTTCAACGAACATGATGACTGGTGTCAATATCAGCGCAACGGTTGCTTTGTAAAAATAATTCACAATCCCGATTGCAATGACTTGTGTCCATGACCAGTCATTACCTAATTTGAATGCGATAATCAATACAATATAACTATCAATCAGTTGCGACACTAAAGTAGATCCTGTCGCTCTCAGCCATATTTTTTTGTCGCCAGTGACTTTTTTTATTTTATGAAAAACAAAGACATCTACTAACTGACTAAACAAAAAGGCCACCAAACTACCCAATATGATCCACATGCCTTGTCCGAAAATAGCAGAAAAAGCATCTTGATTGTTGGGTACACCTTTGTCGACATTGGTATGTAACCAAAAGTCGGCAGCTGGTAATTTCATCGCTACTAAAAACATCAGAAAAGCATAAGCAATCAAGGCAATAGTGGTATAGCTGATTCGCTTTACGGCTTCGGGACCGTAAAATTCGTTGATGATGTCGGTAATGATAAATTCCAATGGCCAAAGAATAACGCCGCAAGTCAGATTGAACGATAAGCCGCTGTGTCCCAATATGGTAAGGTTGGCTGGTGGAAGCCCAAATAGTTTCTCCAGGGAAAATATTTTTCCTCCAATACATTCTGCAATCAATGCATTTGCCACAAAAAAAGCAGAAAAGAACAGAAATAGTCGATTGGGTTTATCCTTTAAAAATGCTAACATTACCGCAAAATAAAAAATAAGTAGATCTGAACCATTAAAAATATTAGGTTGGCTATGCCAATCGCTATTGGAAAATCCCTTTCTGTCCGTTTTTTCCCAAAAAACCACCACAAAGTAAAAATGATGTTGACCAAAGGGGCAATCAACCAGCCCAACAAGATAACATGGCTGTTGAAATCCTGTTGTTGACTAAATTGTTTGTATCGCAATATCAAAGCCACTATGAAAAACAGATTGCATATAAACGCCACTTTGGACAAAAAACGTAGTGTCATATTGCAAAAAAAGAGCATTTAACTAAAATAATTCCCTGTTTCGTAATATAAAAATGTATAAGTACGTTTGCCACTCATTCAAATGAGGTATTTTGCACCTGAAAAAATAGATTGTACTACATGAAGAATATTTCTTGGAAGAAGATTTTGCCGCACGTATTAGCCATTGTTGCTTTTTTGGTTATTGCTATTATCTATTGCAGGCCAGCGATGCAGGGGCAAGTGCTACAGCAATCAGATGTCATGCACTGGAAAGGTATGGCACAAGACGCATTCAACTACAAAGACAAACACGGCGATTTTCCGTTATGGAACAAAGCGTTGTTTAGCGGTATGCCTAATTACCAAGTGGCTATGGAGAGTAAATCCTATTTGATCGACTTTCCTAAAATCATGAGTTTGGGTCTACCTAAGCCGGCGAATTTTTTCTTTCTGGCATGTGTTGCATTCTATGTTTTGAGTATGGCATTTGGCTTTGATGTTATTGTTGCTGTATTGGCAAGTTTGGCTTTTGCGTACGCGACTTATGATCCTGTTATTATAATAGCAGGACACGATACCAAAATGCAGGCAATAGCATATGCACCAGGATTGTTGGCAGGGATAATTCTTATTTTTAAGAGAAAATATTGGATTGGGCTTGGCGTGGGAGCATTGTATGCCTCCTTGCAGATTAGTGCCAACCATCCACAGATAACCTATTATCTTTTATTGGTAATGGGGATAATGACCATTTTTTATATTGTAAAATGGGTAAAAGAAGGTCAGATCAAGCACATGATAGTCTCGTTGGTATTGGCGTTGGTTTGCGGATTGGTCGGAGTTGGTAATTCTGCAAAAATGCTGATGACAACCTATGAATATTCCAAATACACTATTCGTGGAGGTAAAACCGTTGATGCCGGAAAAGGTACTGATGGTGCCGCCGCTCAAACCAAAACTACGGGTTTGGATGAAGATTACGCTTTTCAATATAGTTTGGGTAAAAGTGAGGCATTGGTATTGATGATGCCCAATGCTTTTGGTGGAAGTTCTGGTGAACTTTCGGATGAAAATTCACACTTGGCGGAAGTTTCCCCACAGGTGGCGCAAGGTTGGCCAAAATATTGGGGCGGTATTGCACCTTCCACTTCTGGACCTCCTTATTCTGGTACATTAATATGTCTATTGGCGATTGTCGGTTTGTTTGTATTACCGAAAAATTCGGATAAATGGTGGTTGTTGGCATCCTTGGTATTTGGTCTGATATTGTCTTTTGGTCAATACCTGCCGGGTATCAATGGGTTTTTGTTTAAGGTTTTACCTATGTACAACAAGTTCCGCGCACCATCTATGGCGATGGTCATTCCTCAATGGATTTTACCAATTATGGCGGGTTTGTGTTTGCAACAGATTTTTGTTACGGACAAGAAAGTTTGGGATATTAAAAAAGATTTCAAACCTGTACTTTATGGTTTGGGTGGGATATTGGCGCTTTGTATATTGATCTACTTGTTCAGTGATTACTCGAGTCCGATGGACGATCAGTTGAAGTCCTATTTGGGTGATCAGGCCAATACCATCTTAGGTGCCTTACATCAAGATAGGAAAGCCATGTTTGGTGCAGGTATTGGTCGTGTGGTGTTGTTTTCCATTATATTGTTGGCGGGGATTTTCCTTTATGTGAAAAAGATGGTAAAGGCTGTTCCTATTATTGCTATATTCTTGGTGATAACTATGATTGATCTGTTTTCCATAGACAACAAATATCTAAATTCTGAAAGCTATCAAGATGCAGAAACAGTGCAAAATTCTGTTTTTTCACCTAGCCCAGCGATACAACAAATAATGCAGGACAAAACACCACATTATCGTGTGCTGAACCTTGCTACTGGCAATGATGGGCCTTTTAATGATGCAATAACTTCTTATTATCTACGATCTATTGGAGGTTATCATCCTGCCAAATTGCGTATCTATCAAGATTTATTGGAAAACCAATTTTCTAAGAAAGAAGGCGGTATCAATATGTCCGTTTTGAATATGTTGGATGCCAAATATATTATTGTAGCTCCTCAACAACAACCTGGTCAACAACAGCAAGGACCAATGCAGCAGATGGTGCAGACTAATCCAGATGCTTTAGGATATGCTTGGTTCGTCAAGAATATCCAATATACCAATGGTCCAGCCGAAGGATTAAACGCTTTGGGGTCTTTTGATCCAAAAACTACAGCGATTGTGGACAAATCCAATCAAGGTAAAATAGGAAATATTCAATACGATTCTACGGCTACAATTGCACTTGCGTCTTACGATAACGATGCTATTAAATATGCTACGAATAGTACCACTCCACAGTTTGCAGTATTAAGCGAGGTTTATTATCCTGCTGGCTGGAATGCTTATCTAGATGGTAAAAAGACAGACTATGTCAATACAAATTATGTCCTTAGAGGCATTGCTGTTCCTGCCGGGAAACATGATATTGAGTTTAGGTTTGAACCTGCGTCTGCCATACAAGGACAAAAAATAATCTATGCTTCCAATGCATTGTTCTGGATATGTTTTGCATTAGGAATATTTGGTGTTGTGAAGTACAAAAAAGAAGAAGCATAGTTGTATGGGTGTTAATGAGTCCATAAGAGTTGTCTCTGTTGCTCCATATCAGTTTTTGCCTGCTCGTTTTGGAGGGCATAAAGCAATAGCTTTTTTCTATAGATTTTTTTCTAGAAAAGTAGCTTTTTGTTGTGTGAGTGTCAGAGGAAACGAAAATGATGTTTTTGCTGATTATGAACAGTATAGAATATTTCGAAAATCTTTTATACGGTATATCAACTTCTTCAATGTCTTTCGTATTCGAAGGATTGTAAAGAGGCATAAGGCTACACATCTTATGACGGAGCATCCTTATATGGGTTGGCTGGTGCTATTTGTTCGGTTGTTTTGTGGTGTAAAAGTTGTCATTCGTTCCCATAACATAGAAGCCTTACGTTTCAAAACTTTGGGTAAATGGTGGTGGCGTATTCTGTATTGGTATGAAGGATTTATCTATCGAAGAGCCAATGCTGTTTTTTTTATCACGGAGGAAGATAGACAATTTGCCATCGAAAAGTATGGTGTAGAATCTTACAACAGCACTGTTGTAACTTATGGATTCCAACCACCACAGACTTTTTCTCCTGAGTGGAAGGAAAAAGTTGCTACACTCATTCGCAAAGAGAACAATTTACCATTGGACCAAAAAATTCTGCTGTTTAACGGAGATTTTAGTTATAAGCCTAATGCACAGGCGCTGCACATTTTGATTGATGAGATTTTACCTGAATTAGAGAAAAAAATATCGGATTTTGTACTTGTCGTATGTGGAAAATCCATACCTAAATCCATAGAGAAGAGTCAGCACACTAATGTCATTACCAAAGGGTTTGTGGATGATATTGGTGCTTATTTTGCGGGTTCCAACCTTTTTCTCAATCCGATCGTGGATGGCGGAGGTATTAAGACTAAGTTGGTAGAGGCATTGTCGTATCATACGCTGTCAGTTTCTTTTGCTAGTGGCGCTATCGGTGTGCCATTGGAAGTTACGGATGGCAAACTTTCCATCGTGGATGACAACGATAGTCTTGCTTTTGCAGATGCTGTCGTTGCTCAATTGCAAAACAATACCCCTTGGGAATGTCAAAAGTTTACCCAATATTTTAACTGGGGAAATATTGCTCAACACGCTGTCGATTTTTTGCAAAATGAAAATTAGATTTTCTGTTTTTACCGGAAATTTTAATACCAAAAAGCCTATCTTCGGATAAATAGAACACCTTGCCCGAAAATATTGATGATAGGAAAGTTTTTTCATTGTTGGAAGTAAACAATAGTATCAAGCGGACGATTGCCGAGCGATACAGTTCCTCCTTTTGGGTGATGGCAGAGATGAACAAACTCAATTACTATTCGCATTCAGGTCATTGTTATCCAGAACTAGTAGAAAAAAATGAAGGCAAAACCATGGCCTTGATGAATGGATTGCTATGGCGCAGCGATTACGAAAGAATCAATACCAAATTTCGACATGTCTTAAAAGAGCCTTTGAAAAGTGGTATTAAAATTCTTTTCTTGGCTTCCGTCAACTATGATCCTGTTTATGGCGTAAGTCTTTGGATAAAGGATATCGATCCATCTTTTTCATTGGGAGAATTGGAAAAAGAAAAGCAAGAATCCATAGTGCGGCTGCATGCGGAAGGTATTTTTGATAGGAATAAAACGTTGCCTATCGCACAATTACCTCAACGGATTGCCATTATTAGTGTGGAGACGAGTAAAGGCTATTCGGATTTTCTGAAAGTGATTGACAGCAATCCATTTGGATACAAGTTTTTCCATATGTTATTTCCGGCATTGTTGCAGGGAGAACGCTCCATTCCCTCAATCATAAGGCAATTGGATTTGATCAAAAAGGTTTTGCATCATTTCGATTTGGTAGCAATTATTCGCGGAGGTGGTGGTGACGTCGGTTTGTCTTCTTACAACAATTATGATCTGGCGGCGGCTATTGCTACATTTCCGATTCCAGTGATTACGGGTATTGGACACTCAACGAATGAAACGGTTTCGGAAATAGTTTCATACAAAAACGCTATTACGCCAACAGAATTAGGTGATTGGTTATTGCAGCTTTTTCACAACTTCTCTGTTCCCGTACAGAACGCAGAAAAGACAATCATAAGCGAATCCCAACAAATCCTTTTTAGGGAAGAAAGAAATCTATCCCAACTATTGCGTTTGTTTAAATCAGTCACGTCCAATACGACCAAACCGCTAAGACTTGATCTGGAAAAATT
>QFOI01000676.1 GCA_003241175.1 Pseudopedobacter saltans | reverse complement strand
ATTAACAATTTACCATTAACAATTAAAAATTAAAAATGGATTCTATAAAAGTTTTTGCTCTGGCTACAGTTGCTAATGTCGTTTGTGGTTACGACGTTCTCGGTTTTGCTATACAAGAACCCGGCGATGAAATTATCTTGAAAAAGAACGATTCCAATCAAATCGTCATTACAAAAATCGAAGGCGATAACGGTAAACTTCCGAAAGACCCTAATAAGAATGTCGTTTCGCACGTCATTAGATTATTTCTGGAAAAAATCAATTCGAATCAAGGAATTGATATCGAATTATATAAAAAAATGCCACTCAACAGCGGAATGGGTTCTAGCGCAGCGAGTAGCGTTGCGGCTTTGGTTGCAATCAATGAGTTGATGGGAAAACCATACACAAAACAAGAATTGTTACCATTGGCAATGGAAGGCGAAAGGATTGCCTGTGGAAATGCACACGCAGACAATGTTGCGCCGGCGCTTTTGGGAGGTTTGGTTTTGGTAAGAAGTTATGAACCTTTAGACGCAATCAAACTGCCTTATCCAAAAGATTTGTCTGTGGTTTCCGTTCATCCGCACGTAGATGTTCCGACAGGCGAGGCAAGGAAAATCATCAAAGAAAGAATCAGTCTCAAATCTGCGGTTCAGCAATGGGGAAATGTCGCAGGTTTGGTTGCGGGATTTTGTACTGGCGATTTGGATTTGGTTAGCCGAAGTATGGAAGATGTCATCATAGAGCCGGTTCGCGCAATGTTGATTCCATATTTTTATGAGATGAAACAACTGGCTTTAGATAACGGTGCGATTGGTTTCGGGATTTCTGGTTCTGGTCCGTCGGTTTTTGCTTTGTGCGAAAAGAAAGAAACAGCGGAAGAAATTTCATTCAAAATCAAAGAATTACTCAATCAAAAAAATATAGAAAGCGAAGCTTTTGTAACGAAAATCAATGATGAAGGAGCGAGAGTTCTTTAAAGATAAAAGAATAAAGAACAAAGAGGAAAGACTGTCAACCGACAAATAACAACTATCAACAAAATGAAATACATATCAACAAGACAACAACAAGCAACTAATATAAAAACAGCCATTTTAAAAGGTTTGGCAGATGACGGTGGACTTTTTATGCCGGAATATATTCCGCAGTTAGATTCAGAATTTTTTGAAAATCTTCCAAACCTTACTTTACAGGAAATCGGATTTCGAGTAGCAAAAGAATTTCTTGGCGAATCCATTTCAGATTATAATTTAAAAGAAATCATTGATGAGGTTTTAAACTTTGATATTCCTGCTGTGAGAATTTCTGAGAATATTTACTCTTTAGAATTGTTTCACGGACCCACGATGGCTTTCAAGGATGTTGGGGCGAGATTTATGGC
>QFOI01000102.1 GCA_003241175.1 Pseudopedobacter saltans | reverse complement strand
CTCAGTCGTGATTGCAGATTGAACTTTTAATTGATCGATTTGTACTAAGGCATCCGATACCTCACCAACTGCATTTAAAACGGTTTGTTTAAATTCCAATACATTTTGTTCGCGTTGATTTTGTGCTAGTTTCAAATTCATTTTTAAAGTTCCTCTTTGAAAAATAGGTTGCGTCAATCCACCCAACGCATTTCCAAATAAGGACGCTGGAATTTCAAACCAATTGCTAGCTTTGAAGGAATTGACGCCGCCACTCGCACTGATGGTCAAACTAGGATACATTTCAGCTTGTGCGATTCCAATTTGTGCATTCGCACTTCTCAAATTCAATTCCTGATTTCTCACATCTGGTCGACGGCTCACTAAATCCGCTGGAACGCCTGCATTTAAAGAAGTGGGAATAGAAATATCAGCCAATTGTCTATTTCGCAAAATGCTTTTAGGCATTTCTCCAATTAAAATGCTCAATGCATTTTCTTGCAACGCAATATTTTGTTTCAATTGTGGGATTAAGACAGCAACAGATTGCTTCTGAGCGGTTGCTTGTTGTACGGCTAGATTCGTTGCTAATCCTGCGGTCCATTGTAATTTGGTAATGTTTAAAGTGGTATCACTCAATTCCAAATTGCCTTGCGTAATTTTCAATTGTTCGTCCAACATCAGCAAATTATAGTAACCTTCTGCAATAGACGCTACAATCTGTGTTTGGATGACTTTTTGAGCTTCATAAGTTTGTAAATACTGCGCTAACGCGACATCTTTTCTCAATCTTAATTTGCCCCAAATGTCCGCTTCCCAACCTAAATTGAATGCAGCATTATAGTCTTCAATATGCTTTTGTCCTAAAAAACTACTCAAACTAATACCATTCAAACTGTTTTTGGATGGATGCGAATATTGTCCCGTTACGCCAAAGCTCAACGTTGGCAATTGCAATAGTTTGGCTTGATTCAAAGTCGCTTGAGATGCGGCGATTTTTTTCAATGCCAGTTGCATATCATAGTTGTTAGCAATACCTTTTGCTATTAAGTTTTGCAAAGTGGTATCACTAAAATATTGTCGCCATTCCAAGTCGGCAATATTGCCTGTATCGGCGGTGGTTTTTATATT
Source organism: Pseudopedobacter saltans (assembly GCA_003241175.1). GTDB lineage: Bacteria > Bacteroidota > Bacteroidia > Chitinophagales > Chitinophagaceae > Rhizosphaericola. Next base: position 8,671 of record QFOI01000102.1, on the reverse strand, counting down.
TCTGAAATAGGCATCTTCTACAGGTGCTGCCTCGGATGGAGGCAACTTTCCTGTTTTGCAAGCTGCAGCGAATATGGCTGCAACTATGGATATTCCTAAGATTATTTTATTATTTGTCATGGAAACTATAGTTGTGGATTAATGATGTGTTGGAGTGGATTCTGCAGGAGGAGTTGTTACTTTTTTGCCGCTCACTTTTTCTTGTAAATATTGGAAAATGACATACAGTACAGGAATGATAAATATTCCAAATAATACGCCCGTAACCATACCACCGACGGTACTCATTCCAATAGAATGGTTTCCTTTAGCAGATGCGCCGTGCGCCCATACGAGCGGCAACATACCAACGATGAAAGCGAAGGACGTCATCAATATAGGACGTAATCTTAATTTAGAAGCTTCTAGTGCGGATTCAACCAAACCCATTCCGTTCTTACGTCTTTGGACGGCATATTCTACAATCAAAATCGCATTTTTGGCCAATAAACCAATCAGCATTATTAACCCTACTTGTACGTAAATATTGTTTTCAATTCCTGCTAAACCTGTGAATGCAAACACGCCGAAAATCCCAGTTGGAATCGTCAATACAATGGCAAATGGCAAAATATAACTTTCATATTGCGCTGCTAATAAGAAGAATACAAACACGACACTCAACAAGAAAATAAAGGATGTTTGTCCGCCTGTAGCTTTTTCTTCACGCGTAATTCCCGTCCATTCATATGCATATCCACGAGGTAAAACTTGCTTGGCTGTTTCTTCTACTGCTTTGATCGCATCGCCCGTACTATAGCCTGGTTTTGGTGTCCCATTGATAGTTACTGCATTGAACAAATTGTTTCTAGTTACAGTTTCCGGACCGTAGGTTCTTTGTAAAGTGATAATTGTTTTTACAGGAACCATTTCACCTAAATTATTTTTTACAAAAATGCCATCCAAACTATGCACATCATTTCTATAAGGAATATCCGCTTGCGCCATCACTCTATAGTATTTGCCGAAACGGTTAAAATCTGAAACAAAACTACTACCGTAATAGACTTGCAAAGTTTGCATCAATTCACTCACTGGAACGCCTAATTGTTTGGCTTTTTCAAAATCTACATTGATTTCGTACTGAGGATTTCCTGCGGCAAATGTGGTAAATGCGAACGCAATTTCTTTACGTTTCATCAACTCCCCAATGAATTGCCAAGCTGTTGTCCCGAGTTGTTGCAGATTACCATTGCCGCGATCTTGCAACATAAATTCAAATCCACTCACATTACCAAACCCTTGAATCGTTGGGAAGTTGAAGAAAAATGCACTCGCATCTTTCACTTGTGAAACTTTGCCTGTTAAGTTTGCTGCAAATACATCGGGATCCTTGTCTGCGCCACGTTCTTCCAAATCTTTTAATTTGATAAATCCTGCGGCAAAAGGCGATGCGCTTGCGTTACTGATAAAATTCAAACCATCAGAAACCCAAAGATTTTTTACAACGGCTTCTTTGCGAATGACTTTGTCAATAGCTAAAGTCGCATTTTTAGTTCTGTCTAATGAACTTCCTGGAGGCGTATTTACGGCATATAAAACGAAACCTTGATCCTCATTAGGAATAAATCCTGTTGGTGCTTTTTGGATTAAAATTACACTTGATATACAAATAATCACCAAGCCGAGAATCGCCACCCATTTATGTTTGGTTAAAAAGCGTAGGCTTTTTACATATTTGTTCGTTAAGTTTTCAAAGCCAACATTGAAAGCCTTGAAAAAGCGTTGTTTGTAACTTAATTTTTGATGATTTTCTCCTTCTTCTCCGTGTACATTTTTCAAGAAAATGGCACATAAAGCAGGACTCAACGTTAAGGCGTTAATAGCCGAAATGATAATCGCTATTGCCAAGGTAAATGCAAATTGTCGATAGAATACACCTGCAGGACCTTTCATAAATCCAACTGGAACGAACACCGCAGACATCACCAACGTAATAGAAACAATTGCTCCTGAGATTTCGCTCATCGATTGTATAGTCGCTTCTTTTACAGGCATTTTAGTTTGTTCCATTTTTGCGTGTACCGCTTCCACAACAACGATAGCGTCATCCACCACAATACCAATCGCCAAAACCAAGGCAAAGAGCGTCAAAAGATTGATCGTAAATCCAAAAAGTTGTAAGAAGAAGAATGTACCTACAATCGCCACTGGAACTGCAATTGCAGGAATCAAGGTCGAACGAAAATCTTGCAAAAACACAAACACAACGATGAATACTAATATAAATGCGATGATTAAAGTTTCACGTACTTGATCAATAGACGCATCCAAAAAGTCTTTAGAATTATACATAATCACAGTATGAATTCCCTTTGGTAGCAAAGGTGTAAACTCTTTGATTTGTCTTTCAATTTCTGTGATAATGTCATTCGCATTAGAACCAGCTGTTTGCAAAATTGAAAATCCTGCAACAGGTTTACCATTGATTCTATTAGTTGCGGAATAATTGTAAGAACCAAATTGTACACGCGCTACATCTTTCAAACGAAGCATCGACCCATCTGCGTTAGCTTTCACAACTATATTTTCATATTGTTCTGGTTTGTTGAGTTTGCCCTTATATTTTAAAATAAACTCAAAAGTTTCTGGACTATTTTGCCCCAAACGACCCGGTGCCGCTTCCAAACTTTGATCTTGAATCGCCTTAGTTACATCTTGTGGCGACAAATTATTAGCAGCCAGTCTATCAGGTTTCAACCAAATACGCATACTATAATCTTGTGAACCAAAAACCTGCGCCTGTGCCACACCTTGGATACGTTGTATCTGTGGGATGATATTTATTTTCAAATAATTTTGTAAAAACAGTTCATCATATTTGGAACTATCATCACTTGATAATCCCATAAACATAATCATACTATTTTGCACTTTCTGCGTGGAAATTCCCGCCTGTATTACTTCTTGCGGAATCTGACTGGTAGCTTTAGATACTCTATTTTGCACGTTTACTGCTGCAATATCAGGATCTGTACCTTGTTTGAAAAATACGGTCAAAGTCATACTTCCATCATTACTGGAATTCGACGTCATATACGTCATATTTTCCACACCGTTCACCGCTTCCTCAATCGGCGTAGCAACGGAACGCGCCACAACTTCTGAGTTTGCACCAGGATAGGAGGCCGTGACCTGCACGCTTGGCGGCGCAATATCCGGAAACAAATTGATGGGTAAATTAAATAATGCCAATGCGCCGAGCAAGAGCAAAAGGATGGAAATTACAGTCGACAAGACCGGTCTTTCTATAAATCTTTTTAACATAAGAGAATACGTTTACTTGTACGAGGTTTTGCCTCGTATTAAAAAGGATGATAACTATAAAATGATTTGTTTTCTAGACGATAAATTTATAGTTGAACTATTGTGGTCTTGCTTTGACCAAACTATCAGATGCAAAGGGCAAAGGCTTAATCTGTACACCATCGTGAAGATTCCCAGTGCCGACATACACAATTTTTTCGCCTGAATTAACACCTTTGGATACGAAGTAATAATGCGCTGTTTGTCCGGAAATAGTAATTGGACGACTTTCCACTTTGTTACTATCGCCCACCGCAAAAACGAATACTTTATCTTGAATTTCAAATGTAGATTCTTGTGGTACGAGTATCATTCCGTTCAATGTTTCTGGTAGTCTGATTTTGGCGGTATTTCCGGTACGTAACAATCCACCCACATTTGGAAAGGTTGCACGTAAGGTAATCGCACCAACGGTTTTGTCGAATTGCCCTTCTACCAAACTTACTTTTCCTTTTTGAGGATAAATGCTATTATCCGCCATTACAAGCTCAACAGCAGGAACATTTTTTACTTTTTCTTCTAAAGTATTTCCCTGATATTTATTTTTAAATGCAATAAAATCAGGCTCGCTCAAAGAAAAATACGCATACATCTCTTGCACATCCGAAACTATAGTTAAAGGTTGTGTTATAGTTTGCGAAACCAAACTACCTTGTTTGTAAGGAATGCGACCAATATAACCACTTACTGGCGCTTTTATAGTTGTGTAACCCACATTGATATTGGCGTTGCCTACACTCGCAGAAGCCTGTGCTACCAAGGCTTTTGCGTTCGCATACTCTTGTTGAGCCGTTTGTAATTGTACAGGAGAAATGACTTTCGCATCAACCAACGGCGATAATCTATCCATCTCTAGTTTTGCTTTGATCATACTTGCTTTTGCGGCCGCAAGCGCGGAGTTAGAGTTTTGTAATTGTTGACTATAAACGCGTGGATCAATGTGAAATAAGGGTTGTCCTTGATGTACATAAGCACCTTCTTCCACGTAAATTTTATCCAAAAAACCCTCTACTTGTGGGCGTATTTCCACATTTACTTTTCCTTCCAAAGAAGCAGGAATTTCTTGGTAGACGGTATTGTTCGTATTAGAAACTGTAAAAACCGGAAGCTCTGGAGCCGGTGCTGCCGCTGTATTGGACGCTTCTGTGCTGCTGCAACCATATTGAAAAATAGCGATGGCTAATAGCGTACTTAAAATGAATCTTTCTGATTTGAAAATAGATGTCGATGACATTGATAACAATTTTATATTGAGAAATTGGAATGGTTTGGGGTACAAAATCCCCTGTTCGTTTATTATTCTGTTTTTTCAAATCGAATAATTACGAATGAATTTGGTTGATTATCTAACAACGATATAATTTCTAACATTGTTAATTAATAAAGCCGAAAAACGAAGAAAAGAAGAGCTAGTTCATAATATTTGAATTTAGAAAGTAAAGAAACGAGTATAGATTTTATATAAATAAGCACACAGGGTGCAGAGATTTTATTTTACCATTTTAAATTATCTAACAGTGTTAAGTTAAGATGAAAAAAATTATTTTATCGAATTGGAAATTGCGTTGATCGCATTGTTGAACACATCACTATTGATTTGATCGAGAATAGTCCCTTCTTGAACCAAATTGATGGAAATAAGTCCGTGAACAACCGACCAATACGTATAATAAATCTTACAAATTTCTTCTTCAGTTTTACCTTTCGCACCTGGAAATTCTTCAATCACATCCCAAATCAACTCTGCAGGCAACTCGAAATCCGCACCATTTTTCTCGAATTGACAACAACTCACTTCCACTCCATACATCAATTGGTAAAACTCCTTGTCCTTAAACGCAAAATCCCAATATGCACGCCACATAGCCATTATTTTCTCTTCTGGAGTAGCGAGATCTGCTGCTTTTTCTTGCATCAGTTTGGACAATTTTTCGTGTCCAATCCGTGTAAGTGCGGTCATTAATGCATCTTTATTTTCGAAATATTCGTAAATAATAGGTGCCGTATATTCAATTTTGTCCGCAATTTTACGCATCGACAAAGCTTGCCAACCCTCAGCTCGGCTAATTTCCATTGCTGCAGCGAGAATCTTACAACGAGTTTCCTCCTTTTGCCGTATGATACGTTCCTTGCTTCCCACTTAATGCGTTATTTTATCTAACACTGTTAGGCAAAGGTAAATAGGAAAGAATTAAACTTCCAAAAATATTTTTTAGCTGATCTTGTTTTCTGTATTGTAATTGTTCACAGCATTACCCAAGCGCCTTTTGATTCTACTTTCTAATAATCTTGGAGAGAGAACTTTTACGCTTTCTCCGAAACCGAGAATTTCTCTCTCCAATTCGAAATTCAACACGACATCAATCCTCACTAAGATTCCCGTTTCATCTTCCTTTAGAAGTTGTTGCGATGGATGGATCGGTTTAGTTAATACGTAAGGAGCATTGTATTTGTTAAAATGTAAAACCACCTTGTGCGCTCTATCTGTTTTGCTTTTTGTAACGCCGATTACCTCATCATAGTATCGTTCAAAATCGACACCTTCGTATGCGAAAAATGGCTCGTCTTTGACTTCTTCTACCGAAATCATTCTATCCAAAGCTAGATTAAACAACTCTTTTCCTTTTTTGGAGGCACAAATTAAGAACCAGCGATTGCGATATTCTTTGAGTAAATATGGGTAATAAATTTTAGTCGCCGCAGATTGCGCTTTGAAAGATTGATAGTTAATGGCAATAGGTTTTTGATTTCGGATAAATTGATATAATGGTGTTATAAAATGCAAACCTTTTAGTCTTGCATTTTCTTCAAATTGGATATAGTTGATAGTTTGTCGAGTGGATTTGTACAAATTATTTTCTAGTCGAGCAATCATTTCGCTCATATCATCCAAATAGTTAAAACCGTTAAATTGTTTTAATAAATCAATGACTTCCTTCAGTTTGTCTACGTCCGCGTCACTTATTGGGGCTTTGGTTATACTAAAATCGTCTTCACTATAGTAGTAGTATTTCCGTTCCGCAACTTCAATAGGCGCATTATAGCCGAGTTTGTCGCTGCGCATAATCTGAATATCGCCTTGTATGGTACGTTTACTTACACCGTTTTCAATCCCTTCACGTTCATAAAGTACATCGGACACTTTATCGATCAAATCTTCCAAAGTCCATTTGCGCATCTTATTACGCAAACAATCATCAATCACCTTATATCTTATTAACGCCAATTTATTGACAGCCATACCATCTAAATTTATATAAAGCTAAACAATTATTGCGCAATGTAAGTGCGTAGTTTATAAAGGAGATAATTTACTGCCACTACTGGACAAATAATAGTGCCAAAGTAGCATACTAGCCACTGTTCTATAGGGTTTCCATTCTTCTGACATTTTTTGAATAGTTTCTTTTTTCGTAGATTTTGGAAGTTGTTTTAATTTCTTAATAGCGTTGATAACAGCCAAATCTCCAATTGGAAAAATATCTACTCTTTGCAAAACAAACATTAAATACACATCAATTGTCCAATTTCCAATACCTTTTAGTTCGATTAATGTTGCGCGGACTTGGTCATTTGTTAATTGTTCCAGTTGCTTTAAATCAATTTCATTTTTTACTAAAGTGTTTGCCAAGCCCCTTATATAAATGGTTTTCTGTCTACTCACATAACAAGCACGCATCTCCTCATCATTCAATTGTAAGATGGCATTTGGCGTTAATTCTATAGTTTTTTCTTTTAATTTTTTCAAAGCTGCTAAAGCTGAAGCCAACGATACTTGTTGTTCTAAAATGATATGAACCAAGGAATCAAAATTATTGGGACGCGTCCACATGGGCGGATAGCCATATTGATAAATAATGGATTGCAAATCTTTATCTTTCTTTCCTAACTGATCGCATAGTTTGTGATAATTGTTTGAATTAAAAATTGTTTGAATTTTCATAGGTGGAATAATGTTTGATCTTTTACGCTGCTTTCTAGTTCTAACAATATTTGTTTGTTCTTTATTCCGCCTGCAAATCCAATCATGTTGCCATCTGCACCTACTACACGATGACAGGGTATGATAATTGAAATTGGGTTTTTATTTAACGCTCCACCAACAGCTCGAACCGCTTTAGGATCACCCAGAAGTTGTGCTAATCCACCATAATTTTTTGTTTTTCCGAAGGTAATTTTTAACAATGCCTCCCACACTTTGATTTGAAACTCTGTTCCTACAAAATCAAAAGGTACATCGAACTTAGTTCTATTCTTGGCAAAATATTCGTTCAATTGTTGCTCTACTAATCGTAAAATACGATGTGTATTATTTTCAATTGGTTCTTCTAATTTGGTTCTTTTATAGTCTTCTCCTTCCCACAAGATGGCGGCTAGCCCTTTGTCTGATGCTATTAATCTTATTTTTCCGACGGGCGCGTCTATATCTTTAAAAAATAAAGGATGCATTGTTTGAAACTTTTTTCAAAAGGACTTTATTGATTGGAAATGAATGTAGTTTTTTTAGTCTATTTCTTCACTTTCCAACCTTCTTCCTTGTCATATTTCAATCGGTAAGTTTTCGTTAGAAATTCGCTATTTTCTTCTGGATTCTTTTGAAATGAAGCAAATGGAGTATTTACTTTTTTGAGAGAAACGGTGACTTTCGCGGTAGCTGCATTTACTTTAGTGAAATCCACAAGTTTATCATCTGTTAATTCGTAAGTTACAGCCTTAACAGTTGCACTATTTGCATCTTGTTTGATTACATATGGACTTGCTTTTTGAGTCAGTTTCACACTATAAATAAAGCTACTATCTTTAGAAAGAAACTTCTTTTTAGATTTTACAAGATCTAGAGTTATATAATCTTCATTCGCTAGTTGACGATAATGTTCTAAAACTGCATATTCTTTCACACTATTAAACTTTATCGCTCCAAAATCGAATTTTGTAGTTTTATATTATGGATTTTCTTTTAAATAAGAGACGACAACGCTTCCAGCTTCTTGGGTATTGATGCTAGACTGATTTTTACATGCAAATAGAGAAACTGTCAACAGAATTGCTAACATGAATTTTTTCATAGTTTTGATTTTTGAGTAATGAATGTTGTCTGCATAATTTGCAATATAGCATCTTTTTAAAAACATTATGCTTTTTTCAAATGTACCAATAACTCATTAATTCTATTGTCAAAGGTGGGTTTGAAATTTTTCCGATTTGCAGAAATAAGATTGTGTCACTATTTACATATTTAACAATTAGATTTATTTTAATTTTTCGATTATTTTAATATTTAATTTTCTTTTATTTTTATACTTTTAATCTAAAGAATTCCTCGAAG
>QFOI01000675.1 GCA_003241175.1 Pseudopedobacter saltans | reverse complement strand
AGTCTGTACCGCCATCATAAATGATATTTTCCAAAAAAGATCTTAGTTCAGACCAATTACCGTTTTGAATTTGAAAAGATTTTCCTTTTCCCAAATGAATATTCAACAATGAAACGTCGATTTTTATATTGGGATTTTTCTCTATTATTTTCCCGATAAATTCAAGTTCTTTTTTGTGATCACGTTTCAAACCACTTAAAGAATTATCCCAAATAATACCCAAATTTTTACCCCAAACCTTCTTTTGCAAAGGAATATTCAATATAGTATTGGCGTAGAAATATGCCGAACCATCTGTGTTTTTTTGAACAAAAGATTCAATCTTGTTTTCAGATTTTGGCAGGTTGATTGTGATCGATTTAGATGGTTGAAAGTCCGTTTTGGTCAAATTGGCTTCAAATACGTTGCTGTTTTCCGAAAAATTAAAAGAGCCGTCAGGCGATTCGATCAGTTGTGGCTTTTCGGATGCATTGAAAACTTTCACCTGTATTTTGAATTTAGCGATTGTACCGGAGTTGTCCAACGGAAGATGATATTGATAAGCCGAATTGTTGACTTTCATCTGTTGGAAATAGGAAACCTGCACGGTGCGTGAGCCATTCGCCGGAATAGGAGAGATGCGCGTACGGAAATTATTTCCTTCCACTTTTTCAATAATGCCTGGATCCACGTTTTGTTTTTGTATACTTTCAAATACTTCCACAGCGCGTGCTTTCGTTATAGAAACAGCTTTTCTGAGTCTTCCGTTGATGTCAATAGCATAACCGCTGACCGTCGTGTTTTCGGGTAATGGAAATACCAAATTCCCTTCAAGATTTCGATTGGATGAATTTTTAAAAACTAATGTCGTAGTGGTTTTGGCAAGATTTCCAAATATTTCCACTTGTACGTCCATGGATTGCAAGGAAACTGATTTTTCGTTGGGTCTACCGCTGATTTCCATACGAGGTATTTGCGAAAATAGTTTGGTTGATAATAGTGTTATCATAGCGATTAGGAAAGGTTTTACATTTTTCATAGCATCTATTTGATTAGATATTGATTTTCATATAGGATATAAAGATGTCCTATTTTCCATAATGGTTGGAATATTTTTTAAAAAAATTATAATAGTTGTGCTGCTGGATGTTTATTATTGCCAATGTTTCATGTTTTTGAAAACCTCTCCCTAACCCTCCCCTCAAAGGGGAGGGAATAAGGGTGGGGTTCGTCATTGTTTTGAAAAAACTCAACATTTATGTCAATATTTTTTAAAAAAAAGATTAGTAAAAAGCAAAATTAAGCAAAACGGTTAAAACCTTTGCTATACAAGGCTTTATAAAAAGAGTAGTCTTAGTTCGGAAGTCGGTGTCTGATAGGTTTGGGGCTTAAATTGACA
>QFOI01000674.1 GCA_003241175.1 Pseudopedobacter saltans | reverse complement strand
GAAGAAATTGAAACCGGAAAAAGTAAATTGCGTGGATTCAAAAAATTTATGCAGGGAACCTACACGCATTTCAATTTTTTGTTAAATGCCAACCAGAAACTCAATACTTCTTTGGATATAGCGCAAACAGAGTTTCAGGACGACTATACCAAACTTTTACCATATGATAATTACGACCTAAAAAGGTTCGCACAAAATACTTATCTGGATACAGCCATAGAAAAAGCCAATGGTTCTCTTTTGCTACATGATATTCGCAATGAATGGAATGACGAAGTTTATCTTATTTTAGGTAAATCATTCTATTACAAATCAATGTGGGATTCTGCTGCTATTCATTTTCAATATTTGAATTATGCATTTGCACCAAAAGACGATGGTTACGACATTCCCATTGGTAGCAATATCAGTAACAAAGAGCAGGAGCTGACAATTGTATCTCCCAAACAAAAAGGTTTTTTGAAGCACAATCCTAGAAGAAACGAGGGATTGATCTGGCTGGCGAAATCGCTGATTATGGGTGGGGACATTACGACCGGCAAAGGTATTTTGGATTTGCTTTACGGAGATCCTCACCTTCCTAAAGAACTCATACCAAAACTAAACGACTGCAATGCACGTGCATTTTACTTCCTAGGAAAATATGACAGCGCCGCTTACTACATGGATCAATCCTTTGCTGTAGCTGCCAATAATCTAGACAAATCCAGGAGAAAATTCCTAGCTGGTCAACTTTGGTTACTTGGAAACCATGATGAAGAGTCGACCAAAGATTTTGAATATGCGGCATCGCATTCGCCTAATATTTTGATGGAAATATATGCGTTACTCCATCTTTCCAATATAGATTCATCCTCCAACAATCAACAAAATCAATTGGATCGTTTGCTAACATTGTCCAAAAAAGGGAAATACAAGGACTATCAGAACATGATCTATTATATGATGGGTGAAAAGTATTTGTCACAAAACGATACAAGCAATGCATTAAAATACTACACACTTGGAACAAAAGCTAGTTCTAATTTGGACAATCAATGGAAAGATAGAAGTTTTCAAAAAATAGGAGATATCTCTCAAAATAGATTTAAATTCAATGAATTAGTCAATAATTATGACAGTATAAAATCACCATTTGGAAAAGGGGAAGAATATAAATTGGTTAGCGACCGAAAAACGGCTGCGAGTGCATTGTCTCGTCCACTCAAAGATATTTTTGTTCAGGATAGCCTTTTGGCATTGGCTGCATTACCGGAAAAGGAACAAGAAAAAATACTAAAGGCCCGCCTAAAACAAATCCGAAAAGCATTGGGTTTAAAAGATCAGGACAATATGGGTAATGCTCCGATATTCAACAACAATACAACTACAACGGATCTT
>QFOI01000673.1 GCA_003241175.1 Pseudopedobacter saltans | reverse complement strand
CGAACACGATTCTGCGCTGGTTTCAGCGCAGAATTTATACAAACAGGTTCCGTGCCGACAGCAATATTAAAAACGCCGAGCCATTTTTTACTCATACGGACGTTTTCGAGAAAATATTTCAGATCAGGGTTTTGTTTTTGCAAAATCTCGCGAATCCAAACCCATTCCCAAAAAAGATAAGATTGCCCTTCGAACTCAAAATTCTCAGCTACAAGCTGTTTGTAACGTTCAAGCGTTGTAATATCTTCTTTTGTCTTTGTGGACATACCTACTTGCTTTCCTGCAAAAGATAGATCCGTACATGGTGAACCGCCTATCAAAAGATCAATACGCCCGAATAGACCTGCTTCTGCCATCTGGCGTACGATTTTAACGTCACCAAGTTGAGTTGTTGTCGGATGATTATTTTGAGCAATCCTTATTGCAAATTTGTCAATTTCTGCGGCGTAATAATCCACTACAGGAATACCGAGCCATTCCATAGCTGCACGCCCACAAGACATGCCGTCAAAAAGACTAAGGATTCTCATTTCCACACCCCGCATTCGATCAGGAAATCGATTCGTTTCTTCGCGTTTTTCAACGACGAGCTTATGTCTTTGAATTGATCTGCCTGATAAATGCGGTAGATACCGTTCTTGAATTTACGGATTTCGAATCCTTTATATTCCGTAATCATTTCTTTATACCTCTTAATTCTTCAAGAAACATTCTTACATCTGAGTGATACGCATACATATCTACGCGCCATTTTATCCACGTTTCAGGAATAGTGTTTTCGGAAGGGATAGGAAAATTTTTATTTTTTACTGATTTTGACAAACTCTCTAACGGTATGGATAAGTACATGGACAATAATTCGAGATCAAGTTTATCGCCGCTAGAGAGTTTTCTAACGCTATGATGTTGAATATTGTTTACAGGCATTTCTTTGATTATAGCTTTTTTTTCAGCTACAAGAGCTTCTTCACGAGATTTGAAACTCTCAATTTTTATAGTTTCTACACTGTCGAACCAATCCGAAGCGCTTTTGTGACCACAAATTCTACTAAGAACGGATATTGAAACTCCTACATACAAAAGTTTTCCTGTTTTGTCGAAGCATCTGTAAAGTTTATTCTTCGACATATTTTTTTCTCCATTCCTCAACTTCACTCATGTTCCAAAGTCTTGGTTTAGTACCTTTTACCGCAGGTACTGAAAAACGACCGTCGGAAATCATGTTATATAAAGTCCGTCTGGATATTTTTAGATATTCGGACATTTTGGTAAGATTTACGAGCATGGGAACTTTTTTGATTTGTTGATTTTCAAAGCATGTTTTAACTTTCACATTTTGTCAATCAGCGCATTTTAAAAATGTGAAAATAATTGTTGACA
>QFOI01000672.1 GCA_003241175.1 Pseudopedobacter saltans | reverse complement strand
ATAATTATGGTTATCTTAAATTCTTCTGTAAGGCTTGAAATTGTATTTCTTAGCGTTTCGATGTTTTTTTGAGCTTCTATATGGTCGTCTAATAATGTTTCTATTGTACCGTCAATAGCACTCGAAGTGGCTTCCTTGATGGCATCTTCGAAACCATCAGCGATATCATCTGCATTTTGTTTTAGTACCCATCCTGTACCGGCTTTGAAAATGGTTTTTAAACCAAAGCGAATGGCTGGTAGTGCTTTTTGAATCAATTCCTTTCGTTTATTTTCTGGCAAAAGTGCAGCAACACCTGCCATTAATGTTAATATGGGTGCATCATTGTGATCTTCAGCGAAGGCATCTATGTAAACCACTTTATGATTTTGATTGTTGCTTTCGATATGATTTGCAAGTTTTTTGCTAAACTCAGTTTTCCCAGTCCCCCATCCTCCATCTATTACTAGTGGAGATATGTTGATATCAGAGTCCAAAAGGGCTATTAGTTTTTCAGCAATAGGCTTACGCAGAAACTCATCGCGATAATTGAATGTATATTCAATGCTCATTAATATCTCCTTTTTTAAGTGTGTAAAGCACTAAAATTTTTCGGCTCTTTTAAGTATGCAATACCAAACAATTCCAACTATTTGTATTTCATCTCTAGAGCACTCAAATCCGCGATTTCCTCCTTCAACATATAATCTGTTATTAGGTAGGCGGGTCAGAGTTCGAATAGAGATTTTTTCATCGATACCTATTACCCACAATCCATCGCTTATATCATCATATTTAAGACTACAAATATACTCGTTGTCCTGTTCTCTAATAATGAATGGGGAGTGTATTTTTTCGGATAGGAACGTTTTATCAAAAACATACGAACCATCTTCAATTAGCGCGCCAGAAATTAATTTTTTCGCTGGCACTAAAATCTGAGCATTTGTATGTGAGACTTTCTTTTCTCCTTTGCCAAAGGACAACCATTCTAATGGATGACCAGTCTCTATGGCACACTGTAAAACCCAATCTGCAGGGAATATGTCCCGCATGTAGCGAGTAGCCATTGTGCTCTTGGATACACCCAAGTGGTCACAAAGTGCCTGTCTCGTACTGAAGCCGTACGCCTCAACCAAACGCTCAATGACCTTCTTACCGCCGCTACTGAAATCCACAAGACCTCCAAAGCAATCTAAAATGCGTTGACAGATTCCAAAAGCGATCTTAAAGTTGAACTCGAAGTGTTCTTTTGGAGCCTTCACTACTAATCACGTTAAACAACGGCTCTCCACAAGCCGCACTGAAAGAGGAATGTTGCACCATGACCCCAAACATTTCAATCACTCTGAATACACCGCACGTCACAATTGAACGCTATAGCGAACTCACAGGCCTTCCT
>QFOI01000101.1 GCA_003241175.1 Pseudopedobacter saltans | reverse complement strand
GGGAGCTTAGCTCAGCTGGTTTAGAGCATCTGCCTTACAAGCAGAGGGTCGGGGGTTCGAACCCCTCAGCTCCCACTGAAAATCAAGCAGTTATGAAGTAAAGTTCATAACTGCTTTTTTATTTGATACATCATTTGGTACATGACTAACCGCGACTAACCAATACTAAAAAAAATTTTTACTTTAACCAAATATTAAAAACATTTCGGAATAACCACTTGTAATGTTTCTAGTATTATTTTTTACAAATCTAATCTTAGGTACCGTTAAATAATAAAAGAAGCCAGTAGCAAAATTAAATTCACTACCAGCTTTCTTTGTTGATTACTTCTTAGAAATAACGCAACTATCTCTTCCTTAACCTACCATAATAAAAACTCGATGGATTAGCAACTTGGTAGATACCCGGAATACTTGGTGAAGAGACCCAATTAACATTAAATGGTCCTCCTTGCCACCAAGTTGCAAAACTACCAATCTCTGTTATTCTTGTAGTCCAGTTTGTATTACTCGCTGAAGGAATGTAATTAGTTAATGTAAGTACATTATTGGCATAAGTATAGTTGAATGATGCATCTGCTGAGAAATGCGTAGTTCCACTCCAATACCATATTGTAATATACGCAGATGTGCTGTTTACAAATCTAAAATCTACAGTATCAATAAACCTAGCTCCTAAGGAAAATCTGGTCAACATGTTATTATACACGCTATTAAAGCCTGAGGTAACTCCTGTAGGTAATGGAGCCTGCGAAGCTAAAGTACCAGGTCCGTAGTTATATATAGAATTAAAAATTTTGTTATACCCGAAAATATCCTGCAAAGTAAATAAAGGTGAAGTATTCTGCAGCATTTTAAATTCATTTCCTTCATTATCAACAATATACATAGAGCCATCATCTTTGTACCTTAACGCTATAAAAGTCTTACCAAGTATAGTAAATGCATTAGTAAAATAGGCTCCATCTATAGAAAAACCAAAACTAGTGATTGCCGAAGCCACGCTATCCCCAACTTTCGCTGCGACAATAATACTTTTGGTATCTGTATTTAGATCAACAATACCTACTTTAACATCATTACCGTTGTAAGATAAAGGAAAATAACTATTTGCATGGTCACTAAAATATCTACTCATAGTAGTAATGGAAGAGCTATAGCTCCCATTTGCATACTTTGTAGCTTCGGTAGTGGTCGCTTTTACTAAATAAAGATAATTGCTGTAATGTTTACCCTGCAAGACAATAGTATCATTAGTAGAGCGAATATATGCAAATTCTATGTCGCTTCTAAGTCCCGTGCTAAGATTGCCACCATTAACACTAGAATTGGGATCTTGAAGTATAGTGATATAATTATAGGTATCAAAAACCAATGTAGTATTCATTTCATAAATAATACTATAACTAGAGGTCTTAGGAGTAGTTGCATAAGTACTGTTCCAGTCAGAATACATAGTGACTTGCCCCTTAGAACTATCAAAAGTCATATAAAAACCATAACCCGTCCCTAGAAGAGATGTCCTTAAAAAACCTTTCCAACCCGGACTCTCAGAAAGTTTATTCTGAAGCTCTTTATTCCTAGCCAACATTCTAGCCTCTGGGAGCTGATCAAAAACAAGATCCACATCATGTTTTACACAGCTAAACAAAAAACATGTAAGAAGAAGATATATTATTTTTTTCATTGTTATCTATTTGTAAGTTACTGGGCCATAAAAATAATTCGTAGAAGTCCCATTCACATAAAAACCTGCATAGGTTCTATAAAGTGGGCTTGTTGAAGTTATACCTGTAGGGAGATATGCTGCAACAAATTGCCTATTAGTCAAATATGGTAGAATATATGTCTCAAAACCAGATAAAATAGCTGTAATTTGCCCGTTATTGTATGTAGTTCCTGATCCTTCTGGAATCGCCTTAGTAAAAGTCACTAAACCAGTTATAGGATCAGTCGTATAGTTGAAGTTGTAATCACCATTGTATAAAGTAGTACCTGTTGCACCTTGTGTAAACCCAACTCTAAATGTCATGGAAGAGCTACTGTTAAAAATAAACTGAATAGATCTCATATACCAATTACCTCCTCTAAGTGTAGAAGCATAATTTCTTAAAATTGGCATAAATAATGCAGATTTTCCATAAGTAGTATTATAGGTTGCGGTCGTATCCATAGTGATGGTATTGACAGAACCATTTGCCAATCTGTATGGAAACTGAAGTGTTATATCTTCTGGCTGTGTATAGTTGTATTTTGTTCTTAATACATTCTGTACCGCAGATTGCAGTTTATACAAATCAATATTAAAGTAGTTCATTAGATAGTCGTAAACAATTGCCTCCTTAGCCTTAAGCGCAGCCCTACCAGAAGCACTTGCTTGATTGAGCCAGTTACTGTACCAAATAGGACCTCTAACAACAATATGCGCAAAAATCTCAGCGAAGTCTTCCTCATATGAAGAGCTTGAATAAGGATTAACAAATCCTAAATCCCGGACCAATGCATCGCTTTTATTAGTCCATACAGGATCATAATTAGCAGCAGATATCAATTGAAATGCAGCAGGAATTGGATATGTTTGATTCAAACAATGGGTAAATTCATGATGGAGGGTACGCATACAAGTAGCAACATCGTCCCCTGTAGTAAGATTGATATTGTTCAAGTTGTATATATTGACCCTACGTGCAGAGGAAGCCGTTCCCAAAATCCGACTACCATCTGTATTGTAGGAATAAGAGCCATATAGGCACCACTGTTTAGGAAAATAAATTTTCCCAAATGTCTCGCCAGCAACGGTTTTATATGGACCTATAAAACAATCCAACATAGCTTGCATTACAGGCTGGATTCTATCTAAGGAAATAGGCGAAATACTACGATTAATGTCCGTTTCATAGGCATCGAACCTATATTCCACATTTATATTCCAAGGCTTGTTAAAATTGTTATCCAACCAAGCATCTATGGCAGCAGAAGTTTTGGGGATATCAAGTGGATAGTCACTCATGCTGATATCCAAATTTTCATCACTCTTTCTGCATGAAAAAAGAGTAGTAAATAATAGACCTAGAAATAATATTTTACGCATAAAAGTAAATTAAATGGTTATTCTATCTTGGATTGGGTTCCAATCCCCCTATTGTAATTGCCGAATTTGGTATTTGAAACATTCTTCTGTTATCATCAGCTGTAAGATAAGTATGGGTTGTATCACTATTCTGATCTAAGTACCAGTGATCCACCGTCAAACGGTTACGAAGTATATCAAACCATCTAAGTCCTTCCATCATGAATCCACGTTTTTTAAAATCCAAGATGGTACTCAAAATAGCTTGTGTGTCATCCGTGACTCCAAAAAAAGTTTTTGACTTAGCGATGGTAACCGCATGAGTCGTACTTGAATAGTTTGCAATTCTTGTACTGGCAAATAGATTACAGTCCGCTATGGCACTATTGAGCTGTCCTAATCTAGCGTATGCCTCAGCCCGATTCATCAAAGCTTCATCTGATGTCAATAACGGTAACATGATATAAGGAAGTCCAGTACCTGCAGTGGCATTTGTAATATAAAAATATTCATAGTATTTGTTTAGAGTATAACTTTCTTTAGCGTAAGTAAACCCTTTATAATAGAATGTACCACCTGTAGGGTTACTCTTTATATAGTAGTTTGAATACACTCCACTCCCAAATCCATAACGGCTCAATCCATAACTACTCCCTCGTTGATAAACAGAATATGTTTCGTGTATCAATAAATTGGCTTTATTGTCCGAACTATTCCACCAAGAGGTATATTGGTCTCCCGATAGTGGAGGTGTTTCTGCATAAATATTACGAATGTTGCCTGTAAAATCCCCATTAAGAAAAATCTGGTTGGCATGATTAATGACTTTCTGCCATTCACCCTTGAATAAATAGAAGCGTGCTGCAAAAGCATGTGCTGCTGCCGGTGTAAAATGGAATTTTGGTACAGCCCATGTACCTCCTGTTAAAAGAGGAATACCATCTTCGATATCTTTTTCAATCAATTGATATACTGAATCAACGGAGCCTCTTGTATATGTTCTAATCGCTTGTGTCTCTGGTGTGGTTACATAAGGAATGCCTGGAGATGAATTATCGCCACCAGGCACATATGCCTTGGCAAAAAAGGTTACAAGCATAAAATGTCCATAAGCTCTTGCTAGTAGAGCTTCCCCTTTATAAGGATTAGCTCCATTACCTAAGTTATTTTCTTCAATGGATTCCAATGCTTGATTAGCTGCAGCAATCCCTTCATAAACACCATTCCAGTATTGAGCAGGAGTATTATTTCCATCACTCTGGACATCCTCCCAAGCATACAGTTCTGGGAATGGAATATTGTTATGAACATTAGTGGCATTAGGTCCCTTATCACATGCATTATCAGATACGGTCTCCGCCATACCCATGTACCCGTAAGTAGGATAAGCGGTACCCACCAACTGCGCAACTTTCTCTATGGTATTAATCTCTGTCCTATTGTCCGGATCTTTATCTAGTATTTTAGAGCATGAACTTGTCACGATCAATCCAGTTATTAGTATTATATATTTATATTGTCGCATATTAAATAAATTAAAGTCCAACTTTAAGTGAAAATGTGTATTGCTTTGGTATAGGCATCGCCACACCACCATTATTAAAGAATTCAGGATCTTGACCTAGCAATTTTTTATCTGCATACAAAAGAGCAATGTTGTTAGCTACCAATGCAAATTGCATGGAGGTCAATCCCATCCTATCAACTATTCTCTTAGGCATTAGGTAGGATAACGAAATGGTTTTTAGTCTCACATAATCTCCTTTAGCAACACGCTGATCAGAATAATTATAAGCATTGTATGCATACGCAGGGTCTGTGCTAGTTCCAGTGGACAGTCTTTTAAAGTTCGCAATAGTGTACTTGTCTAAAATGGAAGGAACATTTGTTTTAGTCTCGTCTCCTGGCATGATCCATCTATTCTGCATGATTTTACTCATCGAATACATGTCGTTGTAGCTTGACGAAAAAATCGGTTGTAACCTTACTTTATTACCAAATGCGTAGGTGAATAATGCTGAAAAGGAAAACCCTGCGTAATCGACTTTATTGAAAAATCCACCAGTAAACGTTGGATCTACAGGACCTTCGTATTTAAGATAATCGGTATAATTATTTTGTAGCCAAACATAATTATCCTTAACACCATACTCATTAATAAATGTAGGCGAGCCATTATTGGGATCCAGCCCATCAAATTTTATTGAATACAAACCAGCTTGCGAATGCCCGACAAGGTTTCCTCCCTCAGCCCTTACAAGATTCCATATATTGGGATTAACCTGTTGCCTTGTAATCTTATTTTTATTAAAGGCAAAGTTTAGCTGTGTTCTATATGCAAAACCATTAGGACTACTTGGTCTTATTACATTGCCAGCCAACGTAAATTCAAATCCATGTGCCGTCATATCTCCGTTATTAGCTCTCTTGGTATCTTCACCACCTATACCTGACGTCTGAATAGTTGTTATGAGATCAAAACTCTTTCTTTTATAGTAATCCATAGTTATGTTAATCCTTTCGTCAAACATAGTTATGTTGGTACCAATATTAAGTTCATAGAGCTTTTCCCATGTCAAGTCCGAGTTCTCAAGGTTATTAATATATGTTTGAGCCTCTTTATCTTTTTCAAAGGGTCTACGCGAAATTCGGTTATAGTAAACAGTAGAAGTATTGGTCGCATTTCCTGTATTTGCAACCAAACCATATGTAGCTCTCAATCTGACAGCATTTAAAATAGTACTGGGTTTGAAAAAATTCTCTTGATCAATATCCCAAGAACCAGATATATTCCAAGTTGGCAACCACCTTGCTTGATCAGACCTACCCATCTTGTTTGACCCATCTAAACGTGTAGTAGCATTTAGCGTGTACCTACTTCCAAAATTATAGGCAGCGTTTAATAAATAGGCCATAAAACGATCACGTCCTTCATTCATACCGAAATAGGCACCTCCACCTTCTGAAACTTTCTTAATGTACCTATAATTAGTATTTACCAATCCCCCATTTTCATATTGATAACCAACTCCGTCAAAATTATAATTTTGTCTATCTGCTGTACGAATTTCATTAGCAAGGTATATTTTGAATAGATGTTGCTTTATAGTCTTGGTATAATCAAGATTATTTCTCAGGTAGTAACTCAAAATTTTATTTTCTGTCACATTAAAGAAACCTCCATCAGGTAGGATAACAACCGGTAAATCTGTATTATCTGGATCATCGTACAGATTAGTATTACCTTCAATAACAGCAGTATTCGTATAAGCTCTAAATGCTTCGGCCATATTAGAACCTTCTTTAATGTAATGTTCTCTTGTAGTCTGCGCATAACGTAAAGATGCATCAGTCGCAAAATTCAATCCAGGTAGGATATTGTATTTAATACCTCCCTGTATCTTAATATCCATCATATGAAGTTTCAAATAGTTATTGTTTAACTCATTGATGATATTAAAGGGAGCATAATTTCTGATAAAATACTCTAAATCCCCATTCTCATCATAGGGGGTCATCAATCTGCTAGTATTTAAGGAATAGGAATAAGGATTTATATCAAAATTTCTTGAATAAGATCCAAATACAGGATCAGATTGTCTAGTAAGAGTACCAGGAGTACGTTGATCCCTGACTGAAGCGGTCCCAATAAATTCTACGGAAAGTCTTTTGTTAATTTTTACCGTAGACCTATTGTTCAAGGTATACCTCTTTACATTGTCTCCCAGAGTCATTCCATTATCATTCATATAACTAGTAGAGAAATAGTTTTGAAATTTTTCGCTACCAGTAGTTAGGCTTATCGAATGCTCTTGCAACAATGAATTTTTAAATAGTACATTAAACCAATCAGTATTTGCACGAGCATATCTCTCTAAGAAACTATTTCGACTTGCAAGATTTTGGTCATTCTTCAAGGCCCATTCTCCCGTAGTAGAATCATAATTGTACATACTATTGTACAACTTGTAAAATATACCACCATTCTGAGGCGCCCCTAATAATGCGGGCCTTAAAAATCCTTTGTTTTCCATCTCAATCATTACTGACATTTGATCTGCAGAATTCATAATGTCAAATTGACCATAAGAGGGTTTCAAATAGCTTGTGAAATTACCGACGTAATTGATGTTTGCTCGTCCTTTAGTATCCTTACCTTTTTTGGTTGTAACAACAATTACTCCATTCATGGCTCTTGCACCATACATGGCAGTAGCCGCCGCATCTTTCAATATAGTAAAAGACTCTATATCATTAGGATTCAACCCAGCAACAGAAGACCCGATCAAAGTATTAGCGTCACCTGTAGAAAGTGCTTCATTAGATATATTAACGACATCTTCCAAAATGATACCATCTACAACCCATAAAGGCTTGTTGTCTCCAGACAAGGAAGTTGCACCCCTGATTCTTATTTTAGGAGCAGCACCAAATGTACCGGAAACGTTTTGAACAGATAAACCAGCGACCTGACCTTCCAACATCCTCGAAACATCAGGAACACCGTTTCTTTCTGCATCAATAGCTTTTACTGTCGCTGACGCACCTGTAAATAACTTTTTGCTTAATTGTTGGTATCCTGTGCTTACAACGACAGCGTCAATATCAGACTCTTTCTTTTTCAATACAATATCAATATTCTCTTGACCATGGTAATGAAATGTGTAATTAACAAAAGATACATGTGATACTACAATGGTATCAGAAAAATCATTTGGAACACTTAATGTGAATTTACCAATAGAATCACTTACTACCCCTTTGGTTGATCCTAACAACATTACTGAAGCATTAGCCACTGGAGTATTTGTCTCATCTTTTATGAGACCAGTAATAACCTTCTTTTGTCCTGATTGAGACCTACTTGGGTTTGAGATTAGCAAAAATAAACCCATAAGCAACAGCAAGTAGCAACTTGCTTTTGATCGTAAATAAAACGACATAGATTGTAGTAAATTTTGTAGATTAGCTAACTAACTAAGCAAAAATTAATAATAGATATTTGTTAAGCAAACATAAACAAATTGTTAATTAAATCGGTTGCATTAAAATATATTTATTTTAATTATATATGTTATTCATAAGACTATTAAAAATAAACAAAAAAAACCACCCAAATGGGTGGTAAAATTTTAAATTGACTAAAACAGAGGAGGTTCGAATGAACTAGTTAACCGATTTAACTACTACATTTCTTAAAACACGAGTTTCTGTATCGATGGAGAACGATTTGGAATAGATATCGTTTCCTCTATTTTTAAGCGAAAACTTCACCTTGCCAGCAGCATCCGAATCTTTTCTGATCATAATAGTCTTGTGGAAATTGACTCCCGAAAAAGTCTGACTATAAAGATCATCGCCTTGACTATTGGAAATTTCTAACAGGAAATTTTTTCCAGTTGGGTTATCAAAGTCTACATCAAAGACAATTGCATTGTCTTTAGCCTCTCCGATAAACTTTACAGTTGCTCCTTTTGCAACATCACTGTTTTCAACTTTTTCGTTGGTTTTACCTTTTTCTTTATTGTCTATACCTGATGCATTTACATTTGCAACAATTAAGGAAACCATCAATATGCTTAATATTCTTTTTTTCATCTTAACAATGTTTTTAATAATAAAATATAGTTTTCTGTACGACTATACGCCAACTAGGCACTGTACAGTCCATACATCCAATGACAAGACAACTATTATTTTATGGCAACATCTAATGAGATAAAGAAATATTTAATTTTTATTCGCTTGCGAAAAAGGAAGGTTTATCTTATTTCGATAGGACAAAGATATAGAGGAGTTTTACATTGTAAAACCATTCAATATATCATTAACTAATTTTTAACACAAAAACTAACGTTTGTTCAAATTATTTACCATTAACAATTTCTTCATTTTCGGTTAAGGCCTTCCATAGCAGATCTTTTAGCTCAACCAACCCCTTGTTAGTAACTGAAGAAATAAAAATATGCGGAACATGACTAGGTAACTCCTTGGCTATCTCCGCCTTTAACTCATCATCTAACATGTCGGACTTACTAATAGCAATCAACATTGTTTTCTGTAGCATATCCGGGTTATAGCGCCTTAGCTCATCATAAAGAATTTCAAACTCTTTTCCATGGTTTTCACTGTCGGCCGGAATTAAAAACAACAGCACGGAATTACGCTCAATATGTCGCAAAAACTGATGCCCTAAACCTTTACCCTCAGCAGCCCCCTCGATAATTCCTGGCAAATCGGCTATACAAAATGATTTACTGTCGCGATACTCAACCATTCCCAATTGTGGCCGTAACGTAGTAAATGCATAGTTGGCAATCTTTGGTTTAGCAGCTGTAATACTTGACAGCAAGGTAGACTTACCCGCATTAGGAAAACCCACCAAACCTACGTCAGCAAGCATTTTCAGCTCCAATACTTTTTGTGACTCAACACCCGGCAAACCAGGCTGCGCATATTCTGGTGCTTGATTGGTTGGTGTTGCAAAATGTTGATTACCCCAACCACCTTTTCCTCCTGGCAACCATACGAATTCTTGCCCATCTTCTAATATTTCGACATCAACATCTCCTGTTTCTTCATCAATAGCAGTTGTCCCAAGCGGAACTTCTATAATAATATCATCTGCATTGCGACCTGTCATATTGTTCTTAGCGCCATTTTCACCATCTTTAGCCAATATATTTTTGTGGTATCTTAGATGCAAAAGAGTCCATAAGTTTTTATTGCCACGCAAAACAATGCTA
>QFOI01000100.1 GCA_003241175.1 Pseudopedobacter saltans | reverse complement strand
GATTCTTTTCCTCGTTTTCCTGATGATATGTGGCTGCAACTTTTTGTCGAAAAATGAACCATCTTTTTCTTGATTTTTCCTAAATGCACAACGGGTTATAGCAAGTTAATTTCCAACGATTTACAAATAACTGGTAGAGCCAATCTTACATTTACCCAATCTCGTTATGACAAATATGAAGAACCCGATTATCCCGGAGAACCTTGGAGAAAAAAGGCAGGTACACTTATTAATCAACAATTTGGATACTTGGCAGAGCGTTTATTTACTGATGATCAAGAGGCTAGAAATTCCCCTCCTCAACAATTTGCATCTGGAACCTCTTTGCCTCTAGGTGGCGACATAAAATATCGTGATATCAATGGCGATGGACAAATAAATCTTTCAGATCAAGTTGCAATTGGATACCCGACAGTGCCTCAAATAACCTATGGATTTGGTGTGACAGTGCGCTACAAAGCTCTAGATTTGAGTACTTTTTTTCAGGGTAATGCTAAAGTTTCTTTTTTTATAAATCCGTCTTTGGTAAGTCCATTCATTAACAATACTCAATTGTTAAAGGCATTTGCGGACAATCACTGGTCTGAATCTAACCAAAATCAATACGCAGAATATCCAAGATCAGGCGTTACAAGTGCTGTTATCAACAACAATTTACAACAAAGTTCGTGGTGGTTGAGAGATGGGAGTTTCTTACGTCTGAAAACAGTAGAACTTGGTTATTCTTTTCCAGCTAAATGGTTAGAAAAATACCACCTGAGCAACTGTAGATTTTATGTGAGCGGATTGAATTTACTTACATTTTCGTCTTTCAAAGATTGGGATGTTGAACAAGGTGGAAATGCTTTTGCTTACCCAATCCAAAAGGTAATAAATGCAGGTATCTATATCAATATTAACTAATCTTTTTTAAAATAATTTATAATGAAAATTAGAAAAATATTTGTACTGACAATTGTGGTTACACTCTCATGTAATTTACTCTCATGCAGTAAATATTTAAATGTAGTTCCGGATAATGTTGCTACAATAGAATATGCTTTTAGAAATAGGAATGAGGCAGAAAATTATCTTTTTGCCTGTTATAATCAAATGCAAACACTACAGTCATTGGTGGCGGATCCTGGTTTTTGTACTTCTGGTGAATTAATTTATAAGTATCCGCAAACATACAATCCATTAGGTGGGACAAGTGCACCATTTCAATTAATTAGAGGTTTTCAAAATCCTCAGACACCATCTTTGGACAACTATTCTGATCTATACATAGCACTTAACAGATGTAATACATTTCTAGAAAATATCAATCTCCCGCCAGATTTGACTTTGGCAGAAAAAGTCAGATGGATAGCAGAAGTCAAATTTCTAAAGGCGTATTATTATTTTTATTTGGTTCGCAAATATGGTCCAGTTCCGTTAGAGAGATCAAATATACCAGTAAGCGCTTCTACAGATGAAGTACGAGTGCCGAGGTTTCCAACAGATAGTATATTTAATTATGTATTTGAACAGTTGAATGAAGCTATTGCTAATCTTCCACCAGCAATTGGGAATGTGGGGCAAGAATATGGGCGTGCAACGCAAATAATGGCGTTGGCATTAAAAGCAAAGGCTATGGTCACTTGGGCGAGCCCATTATTTAATGGTGATCCAGATGAAGCCAGACTCAAAAATCAGGATGGGACGGCATTATTTCCTTCTTCTTTTAGTTCCGTGAAATGGGATTCGGCAGTTATTGCTTGTAAAAACGCCATAGATGCTTGTGATGCGCAATCTATATCATTGTATAGGTATGTAGCTCAATCATCAGGTGTTGCTATCAACGATTCAATTAGTCGACTGTTGTCCATTCAGGCCCCTATTAATTTTCCTCAAACAAATTTAATTTCTGAAAGAATATGGCCTGGTAACAGAGCTGCATTCAGTCAAGTTTATTATGCGCCAACCCTGAATACTGCGTCGCAGAATAACCGATCAATTGATGCAGATGCCACTTTTGCTGTGCCAATCAATACAACAGAACTTTTTTATACGAAGAATGGTGTGCCAATAAATGAAGACAAAAACTGGGATTATGCAGGAAGGTATAGTTTAACAACAGGGGATGCTGCCAATAAATTTTTTGTAAGACAAAGTTACCAAACCGTTAAAATGCATTTAAACAGGGAGTCAAGGTTTTATGCTGACCTAGCTTTTGACGGTGGAGTTTGGTATGGCTATGGGACCGTCGCACTCGCTTCGTTGCAATACTTAATATCCTCCAATCAAAATTCTAACCTTACTGGATATTGGGCGAAAAAGTTAGTTCCATACACCACTGGTTTTACTGGTACTGGCCCCTTAGCACAAACCACGTATTATCCTCCTGTTATGCGTCTTAGTGATTTATACTTGTTATATGCAGAGGCATTAAATGAATCACAAGGACCAAGTGCCGAAGCGTACAAATATATTGACCTTGTGAGAGATAGAGCCGGGTTAATGGGAGTTGTGCAATCTTGGGCCGCAAACTCAACTACTCCAGACAAGCCGTCAACAAAAGATGGGTTACGTAGTATAATTCATCAAGAAAGAAGAATAGAGTTATGCTTTGAAGGGCAAGCGGGATGGGACTTAAGACGTTGGAAAGAATACTTGCCTGTAATGTCTGCTCCTATACAGGGTTGGAACTATGTAGGTTCAACAACAGCAGCAGCATATTATCAGAGGACAGTGAATCTATTTATTCCAAATTTGGGTATCAAAGATTACTTTTGGCCGTTTAATGCTTCGGTTCTCCTAAATAACCCGAAAATTGTTCAAAATTTGTATTGGTAATTTTTTAAACATTGACTATGAGATATTTACTTTATTTTACGATGTTGTTGGCTACTATAGTTTTACATTCATGTAAAAAACAAGAAGGATTTAATGATGTAATTTCAAGTGACAAAACGAAACCAGGAGTTGTTACAAATGTAACAGTAACGAATGGGCCAGGAAGGTCTGTAATTTCGTATTCTTTACCTAATTCGGAAAATCTCTTGTATGTGCGTGCTAGCTATAAGATAGATAGTACGAAAACCAGACAATCGCAAACGAGTTATTATACGGATACTATTGTAGTTGATGGGTTTGCAGAAAGTAAAGACTATACAGTTACGTTAACTACCATTACTAGAGCGAATATTGAATCGGACCCTGTAACTATTACAGTTCATCCTGATACTCCGCCGTATATGCTAGCATTTAAATCATTAACATTGGATGCAACATTTGGAGGTGCGTATTTAACTGTAAAAAATACTACAAAACAACTAGTTGGAACTGTTTTGCTAAAGTATGACTCGGCTACAAAAAAAATGTTGTCATTAGATCAATACAATAGTGCTGATAGTGTTGTGAGACGGTCTGTAAGAGGATATGCACCTGTACCTTATATTTTCGGTGCATGTATCGTTGACAGATTTGGGAATTCCTCAGATACTATTATAAAAGTGTTAACTCCGATACCAGAAGTGCAATTGGACAGAACTAAGTTTAGTGCATTCTCCCCTGCTTATGCAACAGATGCAACCATTGGTTGGGCTGTGAGTGGTTTATGGAATGGCAATACAACCTCTGATGGAGGAGGCAATGCATGGAGAGCTTTAGGTACAGTTACTCAGCCTAGTCAATTTCCGTTGTATTGTACTTTTAGTTTAGGTGTAACTGCTAAATTAAGTCGATTTAAAGTTTGGCAAAGAGGGAATCCATTTTCATATGCTAATGAGAACTCTTCGTCTTGGAGTTTATGGGGATCTTCCAAAACAAATCCGGCTGATGCTCAGTTACCTAAAGGTGTTCCTCTTGGCACTGTTGTTGGAGATTGGATAAATTTGGGAAATTTTGTTCCTCCTCCAAAACCATCTGGATTGCCATTGAATTCATATAATGCTGCCGATGATGCGTTAGTGGCCGCAGGGTTTGAATATGATTTTTCCCCTGATAATCCCCCTGTTCGGTGCATTAGATATTCTTCTGAATCTTCTTTTTCTGGAGATGTATTGTGTATAGTGAGAGAGATTGCTTTTTGGGGACAAGTACAATGATATAAAAATATAAAAAATGAAAAATATTACGAAGTATTTATTTTTTTCGATGCTACTTTCTATACTTTTTTATTGTAGTTGCAATAAGGCGACAGACTATAAGAAGTATTTTGATGGACATGAAATTATTTATCCAGGAATAGTTAATAATTTAATTGCGGCGGGTGGCAACAATAGAGCATTGTTATATTGGAACCCTAGTCCGGATCCTACGGTAACAAAATATATTATTTACTGGAATAATAAGTCTGATTCACTAGTGGTCAATGCTACAACTAGCAATCCTAGAGATACTGTAAAAGTGCTTATTGGTAGTTTGTCTGAATTGTCTATCTACAATTTTATAGTTTATTCGTTTGATAGTTCTGGTAATAAATCTATTCCAGTGAATGTTAATAATGTTAGAATATATGGAACATATTATAATTCAACTCTTAGAAATAGACTTGACTCAGGCTTTAAACATTCAACCTTGACGATTTATGACACGATTTTTTGGAGAAGGCCAGATACAGTGAATGTTAATACTCTGATAAGATATACAAATACTAGTAATGTGGTGACAAGTATTAATTTGGGTCCAACCCAAAACCTATCTAGATTGATTAATTATAAAGTTGGGACTTATGTATATTATAAATCTAGTTATAAGCCGTTAACTAATTCTCCAGATACATTTTATGTTTCTAAATTTGATTCATTGTTGATTGCGAAATAATGAATATATACTATCCTATAAAAGTAATAGCCACCCAATTGGGTGGCTATTACTTTTATAGGATTTTTTAGAAAAACTATGCTTCCATCTTAGCGCCTTTGGATAAACGTTTACGGTCATTTTCATCCAAATAAACTTTACGTAAGCGAATTGCTTTAGGTGTAACCTCAATACATTCGTCTTCTTGGATGTATTCCATGCACTCTTCTAGGGTCATTTCTTTCTTCGGTGTAATCTTAACAGTACCGTCTGAACCAGATGCACGCATATTGGTTAATTTTTTACCTTCTGTTGCATTAACGTTTAGGTCTCCTGGTTTGATGTGTTCGGCAATGATTTGGCCTACATAAACTTCATCTCCTGGGTCGATGAAGAACGTACCACGATCTTGCAATTTATCAATTGAATATGCTGTAGTAGTACCCAAATTTTTGGAAATCAAAACACCATTGTTACGACTAGGGATTGGACCTTTCCATGGTTTATAGTCGATGAATGTGTGTGCCATGATAGCTTCACCAGCTGTTGCTGTCAACATATTGGAACGAAGACCGATCAAGCCGCGAGAAGGAATTTCAAATTCCAAATGTTGCATGTCTCCTTTGCTTTCCATTACGTTCATTTCCCCTTTACGTTGTGTAACAAGGTCAATTACTTTACCGCTGAAATCAGCAGGAACGTCTACAACCAATGTTTCGAATGGTTCATGTTTTTTGCCATCAATTGTTTTAGTCAATACTTGTGGTTGACCAACTGTCAATTCGTAACCTTCACGACGCATAGACTCGATCAATACACCCAAGTGTAGGATACCACGACCATATACCAAAAATTTATCGGCGGAATCAGTGTCCTGAACGCGTAAAGCCAAATTCTTCTCTGTTTCTGAGATTAAACGATCACGTAAGTGACGAGATGTTACAAATTTACCATCACGTCCAAAGAAAGGAGAAGTATTGATACCAAACATCATACTCATGGTTGGTTCATCCACTTTAATTGCTGGTAAAGCTTCTTGTGTTTCGAAATCAGAAATTGTATCTCCAATATTGAAACCTTCCAAACCTACAACTGCGCAAATGTCGCCAGCAAGCACTTCGCTTACTTTGCGTTTGCCCATTCCTTCGAATACGTATAGTTCTTTTACTTTGTTTCTCTTTACGGTGCCGTCAGTACCCATCAAAGCGATGTTTTCACCTTCTTTGATAGAACCTCTTGTGACTTTACCTACGGCAATACGACCAAGGAAAGAAGAATAATCCAAAGAAGTGATCTGCATTTGCAAAGGACCATCCGCAACCTTTGGTTCTGGTACATATTTCAAAATACCATCCATCAATGGGCTGATATCTTCACTAGGAGTTAAGCTATCGTTGAACCAACCATTTTTACCACTACCATAAAATGTAGGGAAATCCAATTGTTCTTCTGTAGCATCTAGATTAAAGAACAATTCAAAAACGGCATCATGAACTTCATCAGGACGGCAGTTTGGTTTGTCTACTTTATTGATAACCACAATCGGTTTTAGGTTCAACTGTAATGCTTTTTGCAATACGAAACGTGTCTGTGGCATTGGCCCTTCAAATGCATCCACCAATAGGATTACACCGTCAGCCATTTTCAATACACGTTCTACCTCACCACCAAAGTCGGAGTGACCAGGAGTGTCGATAACGTTTATCTTAACGCCTTTGTAGGTAACAGCGGCATTTTTACTGAAGATGGTGATACCACGTTCTTTTTCCAATGGATTGTTGTCCATGATCAATTCGCCGGTTTCTTGATTTTCACGAAACACATTGGTCGAGTGTAAAATCTTATCAACCAAGGTCGTCTTACCGTGGTCAACGTGTGCTATAATAGCAATATTCCTAATGTCCATTGTTCAAAATTTAGTGATAATTAGCGTAATTTCTTACTTTTTGAGGGCGCAAAGGTACGATTTTTTCACGGGGTGAGAACATTAAGCCAATTATTTTTATATTATTAGTAATATATTTGTTATCTAAGGGTTTGTTGCAACAAAAACAATTCTGTATTGGACAAATATGATGAATGTATCGTTTTTATTGAGAAATATATTAATCGAATGGTTAGATAAGGAATACGTCTACATTTGTCCATGAAAAACCAAAAATTGCATACATGAAAAATATCGGTTCATTTGTAAAAAGACATGGTATCAAGCCTACTGTAAGTCTTTTGTATATCGTTCCCGCTGTGCTATTGTTTGTTGGAATAGTGATGGTATTTATTTCCATGTTTAAGGCTCCGCCTACTGAACGGACTTTTCATTGGGTCGGAATAGGTATTTTATTGTTGATGATCATTATTCTTTTGATCGCAAGAGTGGCAGCGCTACCCAAGTATTTTTTTGAAATGTATGAAAATGGGATAAAAATCATTTACAAAAAAGACAAAACGCCTAACGAAGAATATTGTTTTGATGAGATTTCGGAAATCTGGCATCTTGCTATTGATGGAGGCAACAAGACCACAAATCTAGTATTCAAACCTAGTGATGTAGATTACAAATTGATTTCTTCGAAAATAAGCGACTGCAAAGGCCTGTTTCGAAACTTAACCGAGGCTGTTGTCAAGCAACTGCTTCCTAGCAAAAGTGCTGCTTTGACTCATGGGGAACGCTTAGTTTTTCCGATACTGGTTTCAGGGGGTGAACAAGTAATGACTTCTGAAAAGGCAATACTGCCTTATTTCAAACAGGCAAAAAAAGAACATTTATCCTTGGATAGGTTTTCCGTATTTGATGGACAGAAAACGTATGCATTGGCAGATGTGAGCGAAGTAGTAATGGATCAACCTTCTGTCAATATTTTGATCAATTCTATCGTGGGAAGTACTTTGTACACGCAAAGTTATTTCTCTATTGGAAATGCTGATCTTTTTATGGCATTGATGAAAGATGTTGTGGTCGGTGACAAATCTTCAAGTTAGATATGCGGATAAAATCATTTTTGTTTTTGTTTGTCGTATTGGTATGGAGCCAAATCTGCATGGGTCAAAAGAAGACCAATGCGGAAAAAAACTATGACAATGCAATACCACTATTGGAAGGCGGCAATTATGACGAGGGATTAAACCTGCTATTGCAATCTTTTAAGGACGCTCCCAATAGCATGAACACCCTAACGGCATTGGCCAATACCTACAATGAAATAAAACAATATGATTCCGCCGTTATTTTTTTTGAAAAAGCCAATACACTGGATGCAAAAGCATTTTTGTTTTTCCAGTTGAATTATTCCGTAGCCTTGGCCGGGGTCGGAAGATTTGAAGAGGCTTTAAAATACGTAAATCAATATTTGGCTATTCCTAACTTGAGTAGTCGCGGGAAAACTGCTGCCGAATACCGAAAACGCAACTATGAGTTTGCTGTTGATTATGCCAACAAGCATCCCAACACGAACTATACATTCGCGCCTGTCAATATGGGCGATGAAGTCAACTCTACTTTTTCTGAATATTATCCTTCGTTTACTATTGACGATAGCATGTTTGTTTTTACGAGAAGGGGAGAAGGCTTTCGGGAGGATTTCATGCAGAGTTTTAAATTGCCAGACGGAAATTATACGAAGGCTGTTCCTATGCCTGGTGTTATTAACGAAGAACCATCCAAAGGTGCAATCGACATTGCCCAAGATGGACAATGGATCATCTTTGCCGGTAATTTCCAAGGAAAAGGTTTCGGAGATTTTGATTTGTATATTTCCTACAAAACGGTAAATGGTTGGAGCGAACCTGTCAATATGGGAAGAAACATCAATACCGAATATTGGGAAAGTTCACCGTCATTGAGTCCTGACAAAAAATCGTTGTATTTCAGTAGTAATTGCCCCTCAGGTTTCGGAGGAAATGATTTGTATGTTTCGCATCTGACCGCAGATGGTAAATGGACAAAAGCTATCAATCTAGGACCAAAAATCAATACAAAGGGTGATGAGTTGGCGCCTCTTATTCATGCCGACAATGAGAGTCTTTATTTTACATCCAGTGGTTTGCCGGGGTATGGCGGTTCGGATTTGTTTATGAGTAAGAGAATGAGTGATTCTGGTTGGTCAATACCCCAAAATCTAGGCTATCCGATCAATACGATCGATAATGAAGGAAGCTTGTTTGTCGCTGCAGATGGTATTACCGCGTACTATGCGAGTGATCGATCTGATTCTAGAGGAGATCTAGACTTGTATAGGTTTTCGTTAAGACCAGATGTCAGACCTTTGAAAACATTGTTTGTTTCAGGTAAAATAGTAGATGGGAGTAAAAACGAAAACGGCCTGGACGCCGATTTTCAACTAGTGGAAAATGGTTCGCAAAATGTAGTTACACAATCAAAATCTTCGAAAACGGGTGAATATATGGTGACATTGCCTGCAGGCAAAGACTATACCTTCACCGTGAAAAAGAAAGGTTACATGTTCCAATCGGAATTATTTGAATTGAGTAAAGAAAAACCACAAGCAACTGTTAGAAAAGACATCGCACTTAAACCAATACAACTCAATGCTTCCATCACCCTCAAAAATATTCTTTTCAATACAAATTCTTACGAACTGCAACCCATAAGTTTGATTGAGTTAAATACAGTATTGGAACTCCTCAAAGAAAACCCAACGCTTCGACTTCAGATTGACGGACATACTGACAATAAAGGTTCGCAAGCCATCAATCTTCCTCTGTCCACCAATAGAGCCAAAGCCGTTGTGGACTTTCTCGTAAAAAACGGTATTGCAAAAGATCGTCTTCAATCCAAAGGTTTTGGAGATAGCCAACCTGTTGCTACCAACGATACAGAAGAAGGCCGCGCGCTCAATAGACGCACAGATATCGAGGTGGTTGGAATGTAATTTGTTTAATGGACAATTGAGAATTGATAGTTGACAATGGAAACCTATTTTCGGTAACATCAAACAGTATTTAACCCGTTGTACATTTAGGAAAATAATGAGAGAAAATAAGAGATTGCTTCGTCATTCTTCCTCGCAATGACGGACATTTTTGTTGAAATGCGATAGCAGTCAAACGTCATTGCGAACGAAGTGAAGC
>QFOI01000671.1 GCA_003241175.1 Pseudopedobacter saltans | reverse complement strand
ATAGCCATTACCTCACCAACACTTTTCATCTGAAGACCCAATGTATCGTCTGCACCTTTGAATTTGTCGAAATTCCAACGAGGAATTTTAACGATTACATAATCCAAAGCTGGTTCGAAATAAGCGGATGTGGTTTGTGTAATCTGGTTTTTCAATTCATCCAAATTGTATCCAATAGCCAATTTCGCTGCGATTTTAGCGATAGGATATCCCGTTGCTTTGGATGCCAATGCAGAAGAACGGCTTACACGAGGATTAATCTCGATAATGATGATTTCTTCTGTTGCAGGATTGATGGCAAACTGAACATTGCAACCGCCAGAGAAATTACCCAAATCACGCATTACTTGAATTGCCGTATTACGCATCAATTGGAATGCTGTATCGCTTAAAGTCATTGTTGGCGCAACGGTAATACTGTCTCCAGTATGTACACCCATTGGATCAAAATTCTCAATAGAACAGATGATCGCGACATTGTCAGCAGAGTCTCGCAACAATTCCAATTCGTATTCTTTCCAACCTAAAACAGCTTGCTCAACCAATACTTCGTGTATAGGAGATGCTTGTAGGCCATAGGTTAATTTGGAGTCTAATTCTTCTTTATTATGAACAAATCCGCCTCCAGTGCCACCTAAGGTGAAAGATGGACGGATTACCAATGGAAAACCGATTTTCTGAGCGGCTTCCTTACCTTCCAAAAAGCTGTTGGCAATCATAGCTGGTGCTACTGGAATACCCAATTCGATCATCCAGTTACGGAAAAGATCGCGGTCTTCCGCTTTGTCGATTGCCTTGATATCCACACCAATTAGGCGAACATTATATTTTTCCCAGATTCCTTGTTCTTCAATTTCTTTCGCAAGGTTCAGTGCTGTCTGTCCACCCATTGTCGGAAGGACGGCATCAATATCATTTTCCTGTAATATCTTTTCGATACTTTCAGGTGTCAATGGTAAAAGATACACTTTGTCAGCCATCATAGGATCTGTCATGATGGTGGCAGGGTTGCTGTTGATCAAGGTAACTTTGATTCCTTCCTCACGCAAACTTCTCGCTGCTTGAGTTCCAGAATAGTCAAATTCGCAAGCCTGACCGATGATGATCGGACCAGAACCAATGATAAGAACCGATTTGATTGAATTGTCTTTAGGCATGGTAGAAAAAAATAAAATTTTGCAAAATTAACACGGAAAAATGACTTTTCATGGTTAAATTTTCAACAGTTTGTTTATTTAAGTAAATATCTTTTGGAAAGTTCCCAGATGACAATGCCAGCTGCAACCGAAACGTTGAGCGAATGCTTGGTCCCAAATTGAGGAATTTCGATACTTCCGTCGCATTGTAACAACACGTCTTCGTCCACGCCTTCCACTTCGTTACCCAAAACGATGGCAATTTTTTCGTCT
>QFOI01000670.1 GCA_003241175.1 Pseudopedobacter saltans | reverse complement strand
AACAATCTTTTCGATTTCACTCAAAAGGTGACTGGAAATAAAAACGGTTTTGCCAAATTGGTGGCACAGATTCAAAAGCAAGCTTCTAATCTCATGAATGCCGGAAGGATCCAAACCGTTAGTAGGCTCATCCAATATCAATAGTTCAGGATCATTCAGTAGACTTAAGGCTATACCCAGTCTTTGTTTCATACCCAAAGAGTATTTGCCGGCTTTTTTGTCAAGGTAAGTTCCTGTCTGTGTAATGGCAGCGGCTCGATCTATTTCCTTTTTTTTCAAACCTAAAAGGATACAACGATTATACAGATTTTCGTAGCCTGTGAGATGAGGGTAAATGGCTGGTTGCTCGACTAGAGATCCAACGTTTTTCAATATATCAATACGTTCTTTGGCAATATCTTTCCCAAAAATTCGGATAGAATTCTCTGGCGCGTGTAGTAACCCTAGCAATAGTTTAATAGTGGTAGTCTTACCTGCTCCATTGTGACCAATAAAGCCGTATATGGATTGCGAAGGAACATTAATGGAAACATCATGAAGTATTTCTTGGTTTCCCATAGAAAAACTAAGATGGTTTATTTCAATGGTTTTAGTCATCTCTTATTTAGTTTAGATAAAAATAGAACAGTATAGCCAGAGAGGAAGTATAGATAGTATCAACGGTATTTTTCGTATTTAAAAGGAATAAATTCTGAAAATAGCACTTTCTTATTTTAATGTACATTTGAAACATGAAAATAATCTGTGTTGGAAGAAATTATGTGGCGCATGCGCTCGAGTTAAAAAACGAAGTACCACAAGAACCTGTTTTGTTTATCAAACCAGAAACATCTTTTTTGGATTATCATGGCGTATTCTCTTATCCCGATTTTACCAAAGACCTTCACCATGAGTGTGAAATAGTTTTGAAAGTAAACAAAAAGGGATCTAAGATAAAAGAAGAAGACGCATTAAATCATATTGGAGAAATTTCTTTGGGTATTGACTTCACAGCAAGAGACGTACAAAGCAAACTGAAAGAAAAAAGTCTGCCTTGGGAAAAAGCAAAAGCATTTGACAATGCTGCTGTTTTGGGTGATTTTATTCCTTTTGATGAAAAAATGAAAACACAAACACTACATTTTACACTTAAAAAAAACGATGAAACTGTTCAAGTTGGAGACAGCTCTTTGATGATATTTCCGATGAAATTACTTATAGCCAATATTTCTGAATATTTCACACTATTACCGGGAGACTTAATATTTACAGGAACTCCAGCCGGAGTAGGCCCATGTGCCGTTGGCGACAATTTAGTGGGAACATTTGAAAACAAAGAAATGTTTTCTTTTTCTATTCAATAAAAAAGCAACACCAAGAATGGTGTTGCTTGAAGGCTGTTCTCAAAGCCTTGCATATTGATTATTGCAATCA
>QFOI01000669.1 GCA_003241175.1 Pseudopedobacter saltans | reverse complement strand
AGAAGAACAATCCAATACTTATTGGTGAACCTGGAGTAGGTAAAACCGCTATCGTAGAAGGTTTGGCTTTGCGAATCGTTCAGAGAAAAGTAAGTAGGGTTTTGTTTGACAAAAGAGTCATCTCTTTGGATTTGGCGGCTTTGGTTGCTGGTACCAAGTACCGTGGTCAGTTTGAGGAAAGAATGAAAGCCATCATGAATGAATTGGAAAAGAACAGAGATGTTATCCTTTTCATTGATGAAATCCATACAATCGTTGGTGCCGGTGGTGCAAGTGGTTCTTTGGATGCTAGCAATATATTCAAACCTTCATTGGCGCGTGGTGATTTGCAATGCATAGGTGCTTCTACTTTGGACGAATACCGTATGTACATCGAAAAAGATGGCGCATTGGATCGTCGTTTTCAAAAAGTAATAGTTGAACCGCCAAGTGTGGATGAAACTATTCAGATATTGAACAATATCAAACCAAAATACGAAGATTACCACAATGTCAACTATAGCCCAGAAGCTATTGAAGCTTGTGTTAAATTAAGTGACCGTTACATGACAGACCGTCTTTTGCCGGACAAAGCTATAGACGTTTTGGATGAGGTTGGGGCGAGAGTGCATTTGAAAAACATCAATGTACCTCAGAATATATTGGATTTGGAAAAGAAGATCGAAGATATCAAGCTTGAAAAGAACAAAGTCGTCAAAAGCCAGCGTTTTGAAGAAGCTGCGGCTTTACGCGATACGGAAAAGAAACTAGGCGAAGATCTTGAACAAGCAAAAACGCAATGGGAAGAAGAAAGCAAAAACAAGCGCTATCCTATTGAAGAAGAGGATATTGCTGAAGTTATCAGCATGATGACAGGTATTCCTGTGAAAAGGATGGTACAGGAAGAAACTGTCAAATTGCGCAACATGGCGAACGACATGCGTGGAGCGGTGATTGGTCAGGATGAAGCTATCAACAAAGTGGTCAAAGCTATCCAACGTAACCGTGTAGGCTTGAAAGATCCTAAAAAACCAATTGGAACCTTTATATTCTTAGGCCCAACCGGTGTAGGTAAAACGGAGTTGGCTCGTTCTTTGGCTCGCTACATGTTTGATTCTGAAGATGCATTGATTCGGATAGATATGAGTGAATACATGGAAAAATTCACCGTAAGCCGTTTGATTGGAGCGCCTCCCGGATATGTAGGATATGAAGAAGGTGGCCAATTGACCGAAAAAGTCAGAAGAAAACCGTACAGTGTTATTCTTTTGGACGAAATCGAAAAGGCACATCCAGATATCTACAATATTCTTTTGCAAGTATTGGATGATGGTGTTTTGACAGATGGTTTGGGTAGAAAAGTCGATTTTAAAAACACTTTGATCATCATGACTTCCAATATTGGTGTACGCCAGTTGAAAGAGTTCGGAGATGG
>QFOI01000668.1 GCA_003241175.1 Pseudopedobacter saltans | reverse complement strand
CTCACCTTCGTCAAAGTATGCAGCATCGGTATTTAGATTAGCATTTACAATTCTACACACAACAATACTTCCTGACTTCATCAACGGATACATGCTATTACCTGAAATAACCGCTGCAAAATCACAGTTGCGCAATTTGGGAAGATTCAAAAAGCCAATAGGTTCATAGTATGCTTCATCCCGGAATCGTTCCAAGAATGAAGCGTCTATCGGGACGTTAAAAATAGGTACACCTTGATATTCTTTAGTATTAGAAATAACAACACTCCTGTTTTTAATACCACGTCTCCTGTCAATATATGAAGTGGGTTCTTCTACTACCTCAGTATTTGCAATTGAAAGGTCATTATCTTCTTTCATTATATCGTAAACATTTTTGTTTACAGCTATTGCAATTTCCTTTACAAAACCTACAGAAATATCTTGTGACGCAAATTTTGAATTCAAACTTTGCTTAGTTATTCCAAGTTTATCCGCTAAGTCTGTAAATACAACTCCCTGCTTTTTTAGCTTTTCTTTTAATTCCTTTCCGGTCATAAAAAATTAAGTAAATAAATTTGTTTACAGTAAATATATTTCTTTACTTTGTGCAAAGAAACGGCACAATGAGTAATAAAAGTAAAGAAATAAAAAATAAATGTCCTAAAAATTGGGTATCACGTACAATGATTGCTCATGTAATAGGATGTGGAAAAACAACCGTTAGTGCTGTTTTCAATGGGAAAAGATCATCTGATACTGACCTAGCTCAACGTATAGAAGTCGCTGAGATGCTTTTAAGTGAAGGTGTAGAAAAGGTAATTGATGACGTTCGTAAAGTGGTTAAAAAATAGGTTGTATTGAAACTGATTGATAACATATTATATATCGAAGGTTCTGAATTTATCAAAACTGATAAAAATCCTGACGGATTAATCCCAAAAAACAATTGGGACAATATCAGAAAAGGAAAAGGATTCGGAAAAGATATATCAATAATCGGTCGAGGTGGTAACGGTAATGAAGTCCTTATCGAATTTGAAAGCCTACCACCAGTCTATCAATCATTGGTACAGGAAAGACTTTGCAACGGTGCTGATCCTTACCAATACGCTGCCAAGCAACCGCTTAGGGATATGGTAAAGCCCGATCCAAAAGCGAGACAGTTCTTTGAAAATTACGAATTGCCCAATGGTGATCAGTTGAGCGATGAATATAAACTGCACTGGTCCAACGGTGCGGCGATTCTCAACGCATTTGCCGCTTTGCTTGCGGACAAACGAAAATTGAAAAAGGATTGGAACATATCCATTGGCGATTTTTGGAAACTGGCAACCGAATTGGTAAAAGATGCCTACATCATGCGCCGATTCCCGCACAGTCTACCATCATCAGAGCGCCATTTGAAACCACGCTTCAATGCCTTTGTCAAAGAT
>QFOI01000667.1 GCA_003241175.1 Pseudopedobacter saltans | reverse complement strand
TGCTGAGATCAGCCGCATATCTTTCATGATGTACATATAAATCTCATGCAGGCGGCGGCGGTCGGGCGTGTCGGGATTGCTTGCCATCATTTCCGCCTGTTTGATGTCCGCAATCTGCCAAGATACCTGACGTTTGTATTGTTTGACAATGATATTGGAAGGCCTTGCCCTTGTTTTTTCATTGGGGGCAATTCTAGCTGGTGTATTATTTTTTGCGAGTGAAACTCTATGTTTTCGTTTTGACATCGAAAATGAGCGTTTAAATGTATTTAAATAAATATTTTAGCACCATTAGCAAAGGTTTGTTTTGCGTTTGATGATTTATTGTCGAGTTACCGTCACTACAAAAGTGAAAATTTGCCATAGATGTTTTTAGACCGAATTTGGGCGAAAATTGGGCGGCTACATTTGGTGGGTGCGTTTCTTCTGACTACCAAGCCGTCTCAGTCCGTTTCCCATTGTTCCCACGGTTTCGCCATCACCGGGTGTGCCACTTCCATTGTCCGCAATCTTAGGCGGTAAGTCCAATATGTCTTTACCGTTGGCAATTTTGTCCAGTGCGTCCAATGCATCTTCATAGTTCTTGATAACCTTAGGCGGTATTTCTTCGTCATCCGAACGCATATACACTTCATATAAAGCAATCGACAAAGCCAAAGAAATCAAATACCCATTACGGTCATCGTTTGTTTTTTGCAATTCGGCTGTGAGGTCATACAATACGCCTGCCTTCGTCTTGATGGTGTCCATGGCAATCTTGTCCGCACTAATCAATATAGTGTTGGTGTCGTCGGTTGCGCCTGCCTGCACAATTAATATATTGAGTAAGTCAAGCGAGATGCGTAATTGATAATCGTTATAGTGTAAATACATAGTTAGCGAATGAAGTTTTTGAAATACTTATAATGTGTCCATTTTCCTTTCCTATATCGATAGCCTTTTATTTGTCCAATGGTGTCTAAATAGAATATTGTTTGTTGGACTGTTATATAAAATGTGCTTTGTCCATCATACATTACTTCTTTATACGAGGCTGGTACATGTTTGATATCTGTATAGGTTTGCATTTTATAGCGAAAAGATGAAACGTAGGTACGTTCTGGCACAAATTCTTTTCCTACAACTTTCGCCATTGATACGCCACAGACACCCAACACACAATCAATTGCCAACATGGCAAAACTGGCAATGACCAAAGCGACAAACAAAACAGTGAGGTTTCTCATGTTTAAATAGTTTTTCGTTTAGGTAATCTTTTGCCGTTGATATAGTTGAAAGGCCGATACAATACTGATGATGGTAGATATTCAATCGCTTCTACCATCTTGAAAGGATATGCCACAGCTTCACGGATTTGATCCGCTTTTTTGGCAGGAACTCCAATGGCTACAGTGCGACTGTCAACAACGGAATGGATG
>QFOI01000099.1 GCA_003241175.1 Pseudopedobacter saltans | reverse complement strand
ACAATGATCAAAAGATCTATTTTCTTGCATCAACAAAACTATATGTTCTGCATCCTCGAAAGTTGTCCCTTTATCCGGATTGATGGCAAAGGCTTTTTTAATAGCGGCTGGTAAAGCATTTGACATTCCAATACCACCAGAAATCAATCCAGCATTTTTTAAGAAGTTTCTTCTAGTTTGTTTGTTCATTATAAAAAATAAGATTAAAAATAGAAATGACTTTGATCAGATTACACAAATGTATTGATGTACACAATTCTGAAACGGATGAAAAAATATTTAATAAAAAGAAAACAGCAAACTATTAGTTGGATGTCTCTATCTAAAATCCCTTCATAATACTATCCATCAAGTGATTCGCCTCTTGATTGGTTGCATGAGGTTTACCATCATAATAAGCGTCAAGCCAATTGCCATACATGACATTGGGTAAAACAATATATTTTATCCCAAACAATGATTGATTGTCTTGTGTCCAATTGCCACGTGAAACAGAATTTTTATTGTTGAAGGCACTAGAAAAATCAGAAAGATTATCGCCACAATATAGTACGATATTATATTGTTGTGCTACTTGCTTTCTTCGTTCTTCTTTGTCTGAAGTCGTTCCCATAAGAAGCAAATGCTTGACATCCGCAAAAGGGAAACCATATTTTTGGAGATTCTTTAAGGTCGATGCTTGCTCGGATATGGCACGGTTGGTTATGTAAAAAACTTCTACACCTTTTGATGCCGCATATTTGAAAAAAGCAGGGGCGCCAGGAACAGTGTCTGCCGCAGCTAAGTCTGTCCATTCTTTCCAAGCTTTGAAACTAAATGAAGCTCTATTTTTCGCCTGTTGTATAGTAGATGGACTATTGTCCAATACGGTTTCATCAATATCTGTTACGACTGCCAATGGTTTGTCTGAGTTATTGGCTTTAACTACTTCATCCAAACTCTGATGTGCAAAATTGTATGCCTGAAAACACAATGCTTTATATTCTGCTGCTCTTTGCTGCCACAACGCTCCCCACGCAGGTGCTTCGGGAAGGAGTTGCATTTCCTTACTTGTTGTAGTTGTGGAAGTTTGTGTGCTTTTGCAACCAATAGAAAAGGCTAACCCAGCTATTAATACAGTCTTCGAAATATGTCTAAATAGTTTCATAAATACGATTTAATCTAGTAATAAATGTCCCGGAAAGGTATCTTTTAATTGCACACCAGACAATCCCATTCGCAAAGATTCTCGCACTAAGTACATGATTTTCTCGGCCGCAATTGGGATTTGAAGGCCTTCGGGTCTTATATTGGAAATGCAATTTCGGGTTTCATCCGTTAATCCTTTTTGGGGATGATAGGTAATGTATGCACCCAAACTATTACTAGAACTCAGTCCTGGCCTTTCACCTATAAGATGGATGACAATGGAGGCTTGCAATATTGCTGCGATCTCATCTGCAACAGCAACTCGGCCCTGATCTACCAATACAATCGGAGTCCAACTATAATGCATTTTTTTGCTTAATTGTGATAGGATTTGTATCAAAGGAATTGCATTTTCATTGATTGC
Organism: Pseudopedobacter saltans; assembly: GCA_003241175.1. Classification (GTDB taxonomy): domain Bacteria; phylum Bacteroidota; class Bacteroidia; order Chitinophagales; family Chitinophagaceae; genus Rhizosphaericola. The sequence continues at coordinate 8,421 of QFOI01000099.1, read as the reverse complement.
CATAGCTGAAAGTCCATCACTCAATACGATGCAAATATCACAAGGATTAGAAGCCAATTGTCGCAATTGAAGCCGCGATTGCCCACCTAATTCTCTTCCTTTGTCTGGTCGTTTCAAGTATTCATCTCGCGACTGCACTTCGCTTTGCACATCCATATAGTCCAAACCCAATTCGGAAATTTCTGTATGCAATTTTTCTAAATCCAATGCAGAATAAACGGCATCTCTAGCGTGCGCATGTGCCAATCGGAATTGTAATGTTTCTTTTAATGGAATTGCCACACCTGTTCTCCCCAAAGCAATACGTGCTTGCGTAAAATCTTTTAAGGTAGACCAGTTGTCGTCTTGTATGTTTTGTATTTTACCTAATTCCATTTTATTCACTGATCAATGCATGATACAATTGCTCACTATGCGATGCAATTCGGTTATAGTCTTCATCCAAAATACCTTGTCTCAATAACCAACTTTCGAATTCCGGAGCGGGCTTTAGTTTGAGTGTTCGTCTAAGATACAAAGCATCATGAAAAGAGGTGGTTTGATAGTTAAGCATAATATCATCTGAACCCGGAATGCCCATAATAAAATTAATGCCAGCAACACCCAATAAAGTCATTAATGTATCCATATCATCTTGATCTGCATTTGCATGATTGGTATAGCAAATATCCATTCCCATAGGCAAACCTAATAGTTTGCCACAAAAATGATCTTCTAGTCCAGCTCTTATAATTTGTTTACCATCATACAGATATTCGGGTCCAATAAAACCCACAACGGAATTAACCAATAGTGGTTTATAGTGTCGTGCGACTGCATAGGCTCGACATTCGCAAGTTTGCTGATCAACGCCAAAGTTGGCATTTGCGGACAGTGCACTGCCTTGTCCGGTTTCAAAATACATCACATTTTTGCCAATAGTTCCTCTGTCTAGTGACAATCCTGCTTCGTAACCTTCTTGTAAAATATTTAAGTTAATTCCAAAACTCTCATTGGCCTTTTGCGTACCTGCAATAGACTGAAAAACCAAGTCCACAGGAATATTCTGATTGATTAATTCGATAACAGTCGTTATGTGCGTCAATACACAGTTTTGTACAGGAATATCCAATTTTTGCCTCAATCCATCCAACATATAAAGTTGTCGAGATACGACTTCTGGACTATCCATCGCTGGATTTATACCGATGACAGCATCTCCACTTCCATACATCAAACCATCTACAATACTCGCTGCAATACCTTTTAGATCATCTGTTGGATGATTGGGTTGGAGTCTGGTAGAAAGATGACCCTGTATGCCAATTGTATTTCTGAATGCGGTAACAACTTGAACCTTTTTAGCAACATAGATAAGATCTTGGTTGCGCATCATTTTGGAAACAGCGGAAACCATTTCGGGTGTTAAACCCTTTGATATCATAGCGATGGAATGCATTTCTGCATCGTCACTCAATAGCCAATCTCGCAAATCACCGACTGTAAAAGATTTAATTTTTTCAAATGCGTGACTATCATGTGTGTCACAGATCAATCTGGTTACTTCGTCCGTTTCATAAGGAATCACATTTTCTTCCAAAAAATAGGGAAGCGGAACATCCGCTAGAATCATTTGCGCAGCCACTCTTTCTTCGTTCGTAGCCGCTGCAACGCCTGCCAGTTCATCTCCTGATCTTTGGGGTGTTGCTTTCGCCAACAAATCTTTCAAATCTTTGAAAGCGTAAACTTTGTGTCCTATGGTCGTTTTGAAATGCAAAAAAGTGGTAGGTTTTAAATCATGAGTTTTGTTCGCTCGCTTTATTCAATGTTTTGTATCTACCCGAAAGATAAAAAATAAGAAGCAAAACGACTAATCCAGCCATAAATACTAAGAATAATTTAGGATATGACACGATCATGGCGACTAATGCAACTATTGCCAAAGCCAATGCCAATATAGGAAATAAAGGATATAAGGGTGCTTTATAAGGACGCTCCATATCAGGCTTTTCTTTGCGTAATTTGAACAACGCTAGCATACTAATGACATACATCACAACAGCTCCAATCGTAGCAATGATTACTAGTTGACTAGTATCGAAAAACAACAATGAAAGTAATCCAATGAAACCACCTGCAATTAAGGCTGCATAAGGGGCTTGCCTTTTTTTACTGACTTTCGATAAAACCTGAGGCAAATAGCCTTCTCTTGATAAAGCAAAAATCTGGCGCGAATAGCCGATAATAATACCATGGAAAGAAGCGATCAATCCGAACAAACCAACTCCTGCGAAAATTTTAGTCCATTTATTGTCTTTCCCCAATACGATTCCAATAGATTCGGGTAATGGATAATCCAAATGATCCAGTGTTTCCCAAGGAGCAATACCACCTACCGAAAGCATGACGCCAATCGCTAATAATGCCAACGTAATCATCGCTGAAATGTAACCTTTGGCAATCGTTTTTTTACCGCCTTTTACTTCTTCGGCTACCATTGCAATACCTTCCAAACAAACGTACAACCATATGGCAAATGGCATGGCAGCAAATACGCCTTTCCATCCAAATGGCATAGGATTGTGCATGAATGTTTTCATTTCAAAATGAGGGGTGACGATTCCCATGAAAAGCAACAATTCTATAATCGCCAATATGGTCATAATCAAAGAAAACCAAGCCGCTTCTTTAACGCCCAATAGATTGATAATGGTAAAAATGATATAGGATGCAACCGAAACGCCTGTAATGGAAAGGGATGGATGCAAAAAATGCACATAACTACCCAAAGCAAATGCGATCGCTGGTGTTGCAAACAAAAACTCTATCAACGTGGCATAGCCCGCGACAAAAGCCCCAAACGGCCCAAAAGCTTTCAATGCATAAGCAAAAGGTCCCCCAGCATTAGGAATTGCACTAGTAAGCTCCGTAAAACTAAAAATAAAGGTAAAATAGAATAAGGTTATAATGAGCGTGGCTATCAATAGCCCTACAGTACCAGCCACTTCCCATCCATAGTTCCATCCGAAATATTCTCCAGAGATTACAAGACCAACGCCGATACCCCAAAGGTGTATCGGCGTCAGTACTTTTTTTAATGTAGTCTTTTGTTCAGTCATTTAGTTGTATTTGCTTTATTTTAAGATCCACATTATTTGGTTTGCGTCATCTACTCCTGCGTACTGCGACTGTATAGAGGCTTTATAGTTATCAGCATTATTATCCAATTCAGCTTGAGGGTATCTCCATCTAACAGGGAATTGCGAACTAGGCGTATTTTGATTGGTATTTGGATTCAGTTTAAAGACAGGATATCCAGTCCTTCGAAAATCGAACCAAGCATCATTATTAGCACCTTGCAAAAAACCAGCCATATATTTTTGTGTCAGTATTTGCATTATTTGATTATCCATTGACCCTGTAAGTTGCACAGTTTTTAAATACGAAGAAATATAATCAGCAGTTAAAGGCATTTTATGTACATACGTACTTGTAGTAGTTGCCCCAGCAAAATTCGCCAAAAAGTTCATAGAACCCGAAATTCCGGATTCATAATAAGTTTCTGCACTTCCATTTATCCAACCTCTAGCCGCTGCTTCGGCAAGAATAAATTGCTGTTGCCAATACGAAAATAAGGAAACCGGTTCCGCATTAAACAATTGAACATATCTTCTGTTGACATCTGAAAATGCTCCATTAGAATGAGCTGTAGTTGTCGAGGAAAATTGATCAGAAGGTTCGATGCCTATGTAAGAGCTAAAACTAGAGCTATCTCCTCCTGCTTTGATTATAGATGCAGCAGGTTCCGCATAATAAAAAAGACGTCTATCATTATGTGCCTTCAGCGAATCAATCAATGTGGACGAAACCATTGGATATATAGTATATTGATTCTTCTGAAGGGAAGTGCTACTCCAAGGATAACAGTAACCAGCACTATTTTGGTATGTAATAGCAAAATTATCTGCATAAGTTCTCATCAATGGCCTTGTATTGACAATATTTTTAAATCGATTGATTACACTCAGATCTGCATCATCAGTTTTTTTATACAAATTCATTAAAACATGTAATTGAAACCCATTCACCAATCGTCTCCATTTATCTACGTCTCCACTATAAACAAAATCTCCATCGAATTTTGCACCAACAGCGAAAGCACTATCAGCTTGATCCAGCTCCTTCAAAATACCCATAAAGACTTCTTTTTGTGTGTCATATACAGGCTTTATATTGTTTTCTGATTCCCCCAAAATAGCTTGAGAATATGGAATATCACCTACTTCAATGGTCGATTGAAAAAATTGCCAAGCTCTAATAAAATGAGCCATCCCAATGTAGGATGGATATGTCGAGGCATTAGACGAGGCATATTGTAACATAGGATCCACATTTCGAAGAACCGTCAATCTACTAAAACTTGCTTGCCCTAAAGAATTGTATTGATTACCATCCTGCTGCTCCGTCCAAAGAATATATTTACCAAGCATGAAGGGTTGCATAAAAGTTTTTGCTGTACTTATTTCTCCCGTGGTTATTGACACCAACATAGAAGTTGTCAAATAATCAGCTCTTGATATTAGAGAAGCATTTGGATTGGTATTTATTTCATCAAAGTTTTTGGTACAAGATGAACTCACCAATATTAGCAATGTGTATAAAACTATTTTTTTCATTATCAATAGATTAAAGTTAGAAACCTAATTTAATATCCAATCCGACCATTCTTTGGGAAGGAGCATTCAAGTTCTCAGTATCAACATCTGGATCAGAGTATTTGAACTTTGTCCATAAGAATAAGTTTTGTCCTGTCAAGGAAACAGATGCAGATTTTAATCCTTTATATTTTTTTAAAGTTGTCGCTGGAATACTATAACCAATGGACACTTGTCTTAACTTGACAAAAGTTTGACTCATTACCCCATAATTTCCGCCTCTAAAACTTCTAGCATATGCTTGATAACCAACAGCTACATCATTAGTAGCATATTGTCTTGTATCACTTATTAAGTTCCCATATTTATCATATGTTGCTGTCCCCGAAGTTATTTTAACTCCTGAAGAAGTAAATGAGTTGTCTTTATTTACAACTTGATTGTATCTATTTTGATTGTCAGTTTCAGGATTGGCGCCAGTATCAAACATTTTATCCCAAATATAATTATACATGAGACCACCAATTCTTCCGTCAAAATTGACACCGAATAGAAAATTCCCTACCGTAAAATTATTTATAAATCCAAATGAAAATTTTGGATCTCCATACCCAATCTGGCTTGCATAAGGATTTTTACTTGGCAAACCAGCCACATTTATATAGTTACCATTGGGATCTTTTGCATATTCATTTACCGTGTATACATCAGTTCGCATCCCCCTTTTATGCCAGTTATCATCTGTGGAATAGATGGGATCCAAATCAACCCAATAACTATGTACAAATGAATAATTTATCGTTGAGTTCCATGTAAATTTCCTACTCTGCATAATATTTCCATCTATAGTAATTTCAAGACCTCTATTGGCATATGTTTCTTCTGTACTAACAAGAGATGTACTAAATCCTGAAGCATTTGATATGGAAGTGGAAACTTGTCTATTGTAGAATAATTTGTCAAAATATGCCACATCAAAATGTAATCTTTTTTTGAATAAATAAGCCCCCAAACCATACTCCCAAGTTCTTGATGCACTTGGAGGAAGATTACTGCCAAGCAAACTAGAAGGGTACGAATTTGTTCGCATACCAAATGCCGTTCCTGATGAAAAAGCTCTATTGGTACTGTATACTCCTAAGCTATACTTGCTCACTGTCCAAGAAGTTCTCAACTTCAACATATCTACCCAAGAGGGAAGATTTAAGTATTTAGATAATATAAAACTTAATGCAGCAGATGGATAGAAATAAGACCGTTGAAATGGATATTGAGTAGAGCTCCAATCATTTCTGCCGGTCAAGTCTAGATATATTGCCTCATCATACGAAGTTGAAAATTTAGCATAAGCTCCATTTATTTGTCTTTTACTTGTAGAAAAAGTATTGCTAATTGAGTTTACACCCACCACTGTTGATGGTACTGCATTTGCAAGAGAATACCATCCAGGAATAGCTAGTCCATTGACAGTTCCTGCGCCTTGAGTTTTATCTATATAATAGTACATACTCCCTCCGACTAATCCATCAAAACTAAATCTATCGAAATTTTTATTATAGGTCAGAATTAGGTCATTATTAGTACTCAATCCCCAAGATTGGGTAGTTCCATAGTATCCTGCTGGACTCCATCCTCCTGTAGTTGAGTTAATACCTGCAGGATTCCTTTGTGTTCTCTCATTGCTATAGTAATCATAACCTGATCTCAACATCAATTTTAAATCCTTACTGAAATAGTAATTAGCAGTTATGCTTGCATTTAATTTATTACTTTCGTTACTTACTAATTTTTCATATGCCATTAAATAGGGATTATCATACCAAGCGGTATACATCCAATTTTGCTTTTGGTTTGGCACTACCCAATAGTCTTTATAATCCTTAATATTGTAGTCTGGTCCTGTCCACATCAAGATTTGATAAAGGTAACCTTGGTTATTGTAACCACTCCCCCAACCCTGAGGAGTTGTTTGTCTGGTATAACCCATTGATGCATAAGCGTCGAATTTTTTGCCGATTTTTAACTGACCGCTCATTGTATAGTTTATTATTTTCAAGGTAGCATTTGGCCATTCACCTTTGTTATAAATATAATTAAGACCAGCTCTAAAAAATCCATTTTCTCCACTTTGCATAACTGTAATATTGTTATTACTTATTATACCGGTTTGCATGAACTCTCTCAAATTGTTTTTTCCACTAGAAACTAGTGGCATCATTTCCTGTTGTTTTGTAAAAGGATTCCACTGTATTGCCGAGTCTCCAATATCCAATTTGGGACCCCATACATAATCGGTAGATATTTGACCACTTATCCCATGGCCATAAGAAGTCTGCACTTTGGGTATTGCTATATATCCAAGAGTAAACATATTATTAGAGTTTACATCAATAGACAAGCGATTCCCTTTTCCTTTTTTCGTGGTTACCATTATTGCTCCTGCCGATCCTCTAGAACCATATAAAGCCGAAGCGGTCGGTCCTTTTAATACATCAATACTCTCAATATCGTCAGTGGGAACATCTCTTAATGTTAGGTTCCCATATGGGACCCCATTAATAACCAACAAAGGTGATTCTCCCCTTAATTGAAGAGTAGGTGTGGCATTAAATTCGGTAGAGTTAAGTACAACTAAACCTGCAACCTGACCAGTAAGCGATGTACCCACATCAACCCCTTTGACTGTTTGAAGAGCAGTTCCAGACACCTTTTGTGTAGCAAACCCTAAGCTTCTTTCTTTTCTCTGTATACCCAGAGCAGTGACCACTACTTCATCTAATCCCAAATTGGATAACTGAATGTTGATACCACTTGTATCTCTTACTAAATAATCTTTCCCCTTATAACCTACCAAAGAGAAAATCAATATAGCATTATTAGGTACGTTCTGCAATCTAAACGATCCGTTTTCATCAGAAACGGTATTGATATTTGTCCCCTTTACATAAATTGTAACTCCAGCTAGATAAGTTTGAGATAAGGAATCCAATACAACACCTCCAATCACATGATGCGTTTCTACATTCTGTGAATGAAGTGTCGTAAACGACCAGATCAAAAAAAATAGTGATAATAGCAATTTTCTTGAAAGAATGATAGCAAACTTCATAGATTGAATATTTAAAATAGAAAGATTTGTTAAAGCTATAAATGTTTCCACTTAAAATATCACATATTTAAATGCAATCGATTGCAATAATTTATTTTAAACTTTTATCGTTCAAAATAATCTAATTCTTCTCCAAAATCCAGATGTGGATACTGCTTAGACAATTCTAAACATTGTCGATAATTTTTATCAAGGAAAACCTTATGCTGTTCGGATTCAGGATTAAAGGGTCGGTGTTTTTTGGCCAAGAATATTTTATGCATTTTTTCGGAAACCGCAATAGTTTCCTCACTCATACATGACTGTTTAAATAGTTCTAATACATAGGAAGTACCAGCATAGTTTGGATGCACTAAATCAATATCGTAAAACCTATAGTCCCTTAAAACATCCACCATTATTTCGTAAGCTGGAAAATAATATAGTTTATCAAACTTGTCGACTAGATGATGAACAGTTTCCAACAACCTCGCTTTGCTTCTGTTATTTTCGATAATTCCATCTTTTATATGTCTCACAGGACTAACTGTAAACATTACTTTTATATTGGGATTGAACCGATGCAAGCGGTAAAGCATGATATCAAAAGCCCTTATATTGGATTCGATGGAATTAAGTTCCCTTGAAAAAGTTTTGGCTGGAACCTTATGGCAATTGGCAACAACCTGATTTGTTTCT
>QFOI01000666.1 GCA_003241175.1 Pseudopedobacter saltans | reverse complement strand
ACAGATTTAGCTTTTATCTCGATTCCAAGAGAAGTTACAACCCCAGCAACTTGGTTATTTTCGATAATGAGTTGCTTTACCATATCTTGGAAAAAATCAAGATTCGGAGTGTTTTCTAATGCTAAACGCCATTCTTCTGCAAACATCATTCTGTCGTTCTGTGTTCTTGGAGACCACATTGCAGGACCTTTGGACAGATTTAACATCTTGAATTGGATTGCTGATTTGTCGGCAACAATACCAGAATAACCGCCCATAGCATCTATTTCTCTTACAATTTGTCCTTTTGCAATTCCTCCCATTGCAGGATTACAGCTCATTTGTCCAATGGTTTGCATATTCATTGTAACAAGGAGCGTTTTTGAACCAAGATTGGCAGCAGCAGCAGCAGCCTCGCAACCTGCGTGGCCAGCTCCAACTACGATAACGTCATATACTTCGTTAATCATTTTATTTGCTTTTGGCTAATAGCTATTTGCTAGTAGCAGTAAAATTTGATAATAAATTTGATATGTTCCACGTGAAACATTATCAAGAAATTGTTTTTAAAAATACTATCGTAACTAGCCCCGATTGTAGCGGCATCCTTTTTTGTCTTAACGGGAAAAATTGTTTTTATAACAAAACTTCTGAGACAAAAAAGATATAGCGGAAAGCGGGAAATAGCTCCTAAAAATTTTTAAATTGATTGATATAAAAATCTTCTTTTGCTCGCATTTGACTCTTCTCTTCCTCAGTTTTATCCTTGTATCCGCAAAGATGAAGAATCCCGTGAGCCAAAACGCGATTGAATTCTGATTCAAAGTTTTGTGATAGGGTAGAAGCGTTGTCCAAAATGCGCGGCAAAGATACGAAAATATCTCCCGAAATGATTTTTCCCTTCACATAGTCAAATGTGATGATGTCTGTGTAATAATCGTGATCGAGATAATCTTGATTAACCTTTAAAAGATAATCGTCATCGCAAAAGATATAATTGATTTCGCCGAGCTTCTTGTTCTCTGCCTGAATCAAGTTTTCCAGCCATTCTGATGTTTTTGAATGGATTTCTACTTTATCAATTTCTTCAAAAAAATAGTTTATCATATTTTTAAAACCAATGTCCTAAGATGACACTGAAGACGCCTTTGTGTTTGTTAAGTGATTTGCTGACGTTGAGCTTGATTTGTCCAAATGGAGATTTGTAACCTGCGGTAAGTCCAACGGAACTATAATTAAGTTTGACAGCTTCTTCAAATTTTATAGAGCTGAACATATTTGCGATACTGAAATTACCAACTAAAAAATAGTTTTTACTGAATCTTAATTGAAAATCATTGGATGCTATAAAAATGTTATTATCCGCCAAAGAAGCAAATTGATAACCATTCAATCTTTTGAAATTGACGATAGACTGCTCAAAAATTCCCCCGACTCTATATTTAT
>QFOI01000665.1 GCA_003241175.1 Pseudopedobacter saltans | reverse complement strand
AACAGATTGCCAAAAAAACATTGGGACGTTACGTTCCATTCATTACGACTTTACATGGTACGGATATTACTTTGGTGGGGAAAGACAAAACCTACGAACCAGTAGTTACCTTTTCATTGAACGAAAGTGACGCCATTACTGCCGTTTCCAATAACTTAAAAGACGAAACACTCAAATTTTTTCCAATAGAAAAAGATATTGAAGTTATTTACAATTTTGTGGACGTACAGCGTTTTGACAAAAGACCTGTTGACGCTTTCAAAAAAGTCATTGCGCCAAATGATGAGCGTATATTGGTGCATGCATCCAATTTTCGCCCAGTGAAAAGGGTAGAAGATGTTGTTCTCATTTATGCAAAACTAAGAGAAAAAATTCCTGCGAAGTTGCTGATGGTCGGAGATGGTCCAGAAAGACAAAATTGCGAAAACCTAGCTAGAGAATTGGGTGTATGTGATGGTATTCGTTTCTTGGGAAAGCAAGAGCAAATGGAAGAAATTATGGCTATTTCAGACCTATTCCTATTGCCGTCCCAATATGAAAGTTTTGGTTTGGCTGCATTGGAAGCGATGGCGGCGCATGTGCCAGTGCTCAGTTCAAATGCGGGAGGTCTTCCCGAAATCAATATTCCCGGCAAGACCGGTTACATGTTTGATATTGGGGACATCGATACGGCTGTCCAATATGCTTTTGACATTTTGAAAGACGATGAAACCTTATCTACGTTCAGGAAGAATGCATTCAAGCAGGCCAAAGATTTTGAGGTGGAGAACATTGTCCCTCTATATGAACATCTTTACGCAAAAGTGTTGAAAGAAGCGCATGAAACTATCGCATAAAATATAAACGCCCGAAAGTACTTCGGGCGTTTATTGTGTAAATATATTTCTGTAATTATTATTACTTCATTAACCTCTCCGAAAACTGTAACATATCGGACTCTTTAAACATTGGAGCCAATATTTGTAAGCCAAAAGGCATTCCATTGGAATGTTGGTAAAGCGGTATTGAAATAGCCGGAATCCCAACCAAATTGGCAAATACTGTATATATGTCTGAAAGATACATCTCGACAGGATCGGATGATTTCTCTCCAAACTTGAATGCCGGTGCCGTAACTGTTGGTAAAATCAACAAGTCATATTGGGAAAAAATAGCATTGATGGCTTTTCTCAATAATTGACGCACTTGCTGTGCTTTGGTAAAATAGGCATCAAAATAACCGGCACTCAATACAAATGAGCCCAACATAATTCTTTTTTGAACTTCCAGACCAAAACCTTCTGAGCGTGATTTCTTGTAAAATTCAGTCAGATCTACATTTTTGTCTTTTGTTCTATGTCCATAACGAACACCGTCAAATCGTGAAAGGTTACTGGATGCTTCTGCGGTTGTAAGGACATAATAAGTTGGGACAATGAAATCCAAATAATCAAAGTCAATC
>QFOI01000664.1 GCA_003241175.1 Pseudopedobacter saltans | reverse complement strand
CTCACCTTCGTCAAAGTATGCAGCATCGGTATTTAGATTAGCATTTACAATTCTACACACAACAATACTTCCTGACTTCATCAACGGATACATGCTATTTCCTGAAATAACCGCTGCAAAATCGCAGTTACGCAATTTTGGAAGATTCAAAAAGCCAATAGGTTCATAGTAGGCTTCGTCCCGGAAACGTTCCAAAAAAGATGCATCTATAGGTACATTAAAAATGGGAACTCCTTGATACTCTTTTTGGATTACTGATACGCTTCTGTTTTTAATACTGCGTCTTTTTGCCAAATATGATTGTGGTTCTGAAATGACCGCAATGTCAGAAATTTCTTTCAGCATCCCTCCTTTGCCAGTCAACCACCATTCAATATTCAAATCTTCAAACTTGTTTGAAATATCTTCAATGATGTCTGCACTTGGCTTTGCTCCCTCCTTCCTGAATAATCGTGAAATCTTTTCGCTCGAATCATAACCCAATAACGTTGCAAACTCACTTTGATTGAGTTTTTTAACGTTCATGTATTCTCCTAGGCGTTGGACTATTTCCGACTGCATAATTATTTTAAAATAATTTCAAACTTGTTTGTTTGTTTCAAACTTGTTTGTATTTTTGTAACGAAATAAGTTGCAAATGTGCAATAAAAATATGGTAAATAAATCAAACAGTCCTAAAAAAAGAGTTTCAAACAAGTTGGTTGCGGAAGTTGTCAACTGCGCTCCATGTACCGTTACACAGGTTCTTAATAGCCTTAATGACGATACAAACAAGACGGTAAGAAATCCTGACACAGAACTTGGACAAAAGATTTGTGTAGCGCACATGCTGCTATCTGAAGGCATGGAGGATTTGGTTACAAGGGTTAAAAAGATTGTTGCAGCATAGTGAAGGTAATTGACAACATATTGTATATCGAGGCTTGTGAGTTTATAAAGACCGACAAGAACCCGACCGGAATAGTACCGGAAGGAACTTACAAATCTTTATACACACGCAACAAAATACAAACGTTGGGACGTGGCGGAAATGGCAATCAGGTATTGATTGACTTCGAAACATTACCACAGCTATATAAAAACTTGGTATGGGAAACTTTCGGTGATCCTTACCAATACGCTGCCAAGCAACCGCTTAGGGATATGGTAAAACCTGATCCAAAAGCGAGACAGTTCTTTGAAAATTACGAATTGCCCAACGGTGATCAGTTGAGTGATGAATATAAACTGCACTGGTCTAACGGTGCGGCGATACTCAACGCCTTTGCAACATTGCTTTCGGACAAAAGGAAGTTGAAAAAGGATTGGAACATATCCATTGGCGATTTTTGGAAACTGGCAACGGAATTGGTAAAAGATGCCTACATCATGCGCCGATTCCCGCACAGTCTACCATCATCAGAGCGCCATTTGAAACCACGCTTCAATGCCTTTGTCAAAGAT
>QFOI01000663.1 GCA_003241175.1 Pseudopedobacter saltans | reverse complement strand
TGCTCACTAAGAGCATCTAATTGACTCATAACTATATTTTTTGTTAGCGCTCCAAATATAGTCTTTTCCGCCGAACGTTCCCAACATTCTAACCTCTGTTGGTTCGGTTCGTAACCGAAGGCGGAACAACTTAATAAATAATGAATTTCAGACAAGGCGATATTATCACACGTAACACAGGAGACAAACAAACGGTTTGGGTCTCTCAGCGTTTGGTAATTGATGTATGTGGTATTTCTGAAAAGCATCTGAGAACCGTATGCAGAAATAGATACAAAGAGTCTGTTCAGAAATGTTATCATCATCACAACATTTTACCTGATACTGGTAAGAGCTGGCGATGGGCAAAGATGGATGCAGGTTTCTATTATGATCTTGCAAGGATATCGAACAAAGCTCCACAAAACTACAGAGGCTATTTTGGTGACAGTTCCGCACTGGTTAAAAGCTATGAGGATTTTATCAATAATACTCAGATCTCGGATTTTGAAGATATGTTTAAACGACATTTAAACCGTGTTTTCAGAACATACTTGGAGTTTTACAATGATGCTAATGAAGTACAACGTCCTGCACTTGCAAAAGCTTGCGCTGTGATTGATTTCATACTAGAGCACAAAGATAACTATCCCGGAACCAAATCAAAAATCTATAAAGACCTAGAGCCGGTGTTGAAAAAGTTGGATTTACAATACATTCCTCATAATCATTTGAGATTGAAAGAAAAGATTGATGAGCTTTTTGCGACTGAATCTCTATCTATTCCTGATATCATTAAGCTCCCTAGAACCGGAAACACCAACTCTATGGTTTTTGATGACCCGGAACTTGTAAGCTGGGCGATTCAGTTGAGAAATATGACAAAGAACTACAGCAATGACTACATCATCCGAAAAATAACAGATATGTGTGAGCTGGTTGGCAAACGTACGCCATCACGCAGATGGTACGGACAAAACATCTTTGAGCAAAACGGAACAAAATTTTTGACAGCTAAAAGATACGGTTCTAGCAGAAAGTCACACATCCATAAATCTTATATTCCTTTTCAGAATGCTTTATATGCCGGTGATTGTTGGGAAATGGATGCAACAAGAGTAAACATTGTTTCTCACGAGGTTGAAGTTGTGAATGAAGAAACAGGAAAGAAAACTAAAGCAGATAAGTTCCTGATGGTAGTCGCTATCCGAGATGTTCATTCCGGTGATATTTTAGGCTATTCTTTCAGCCATTCAGAAAACCATTTGGTTTACGCTGATGCAATGAAAATGGCAGTTCAAAAAACAGGCTATTTGCCTTACGAAATTGTTACTGACCGTTTTCCGGGACATAACACACCACAAATGGAAGATTTGTTCGCAAGAATGGAGGCTCTTGGTGTTCATATAGAGTTTGCTCACGATGCTAATAGAAAAGCAGGTGTTGAGAGATTCTTCAGAACATTA
>QFOI01000662.1 GCA_003241175.1 Pseudopedobacter saltans | reverse complement strand
GATCTTGAACCGTACATAGCCGTAGCATTGGCGTCTTTAAGGACTTGAATATTCTCTATGTCATTAGGATTGAGATCTGCTAAAGGATTGGTGACCTGACCTCCTTGCGCGATCGATTGGAGAGAACTTGTATTGATAAAAATACCATCAACAATATAAAGAGGGTCGTTACCGGCATTGATCGAGGTTGCACCTCTTAAACGAACTAGAGCACTACCACCTTCGACACCAGAATTAGAGGATATCTGTAACCCGGGTGTAAGGCCTTGGAGCTTTTCGTTAAAGCCTGCCCCGTGTATAGCAGTCAATGCGTCACCCTTAATGTTGGCAATAGTCCCCGTTACGGAATTTTTTTTGGTCTGTGAATATCCGACCACGACTATTTGATCTAAATCTTGTGTGGATGTCGCCAATTGTATTTTTATATTGGGACTATCAATGTTTACTGTCTTAGAACCATATCCAGTGTAACTAACTGTAATTTTATAAGGGAATGATTGTCCAGTTTTTATATGAAAAAAACCCTTATCGTTTGTTATCGTATGATTGGTTGTGCCATCAATCAATATGTCCGCACCACTAACGGCAAGTCCAGTGGAACTATCGGTAACAAAACCTTCGAGCTGAGAATGAATAACAACATTTTGAGACCAAGAGGTATTAAACAAGAGTAGCAAGATCAATATGCTACTAGCTTTGCTACGTACAATACGCAACAAAAGTATTGGAATAACCATGAATGTATAGTTTGTAAATAGTTTGAAGATTGGAAATCCGTAAAAAAGGAATTCCAAGAGATTTTCGTGTGATTAATTCAAATGTGGAGATGAATTTAGAAGTGCACTAATGTATGCATCAACAGAGATAAAAACTTGCTACGTTTATGACTTTTTTCATAAATTTGATTTGTGAAGAGTTAATAAATGTCTTTTCCGAGATGATTTAAGCTCCTTTGCATCGAGCGGGAACGGAGCAACGTTTCCGCTTTTTGTATTTATTATTGAGGAGCGGGCTTTAGTTAAATTTTCATGTTTTGTCTTGTTGTGAATATTGATTTATTAAATACAAAAAAGTTTATCCTACTGATTTGGTAGACAAAAGTAATATTGCAAAATCAATTTAACAAGAAATTTTAGTTTTTTATTTTTTAATGTGCAACATCATTTAAATATTGAAACTTTATTATTCGTTGTATTGAAAAAATTAAGAAGGAACAGATGCCACTTGTAAGGCAATTTTATAACTCAATAAGCAATCGTAGATTTGTGTCTTTGTAAAAAAAAGTATTGTAAGACTTGTTTAACAAATTTGATATTAACAATGGAATATCCCATACTTATCATTGACGACGAAGTAAAACTAAGGAGTTTATTAGCAAGGATTCTTGAAAGAGAAGGTTATGAAGTCAAACAAGCTGGTGATTTCAAGACGGCATTGAAGATGTTA
>QFOI01000661.1 GCA_003241175.1 Pseudopedobacter saltans | reverse complement strand
ATTGGATACAACCTATCAGAGACCGCAATACTGGAATTTGGGACAAAGTAACCATTGAGAAAACAGGTGCAGTAACTATCGAAAATCCGCATATCGTTACAAAAGTTTCAGGTTTGCGTAAACCAGATGGGGCACAAGCTCCCGCATTTATTGAAGTAGAGGCGGAGTTGAGTAATAACTCGAAAACAACAAAAACTGGTTTTTTGAAATACCAAATTGAAAATCATACAGTTTATGTTCCTGTCACATTGAATGCAAATGAAAAGAAAACTATAAAAACAGATAGAGTCGAAATCCAAAATCCAAAACTATGGTGGCCTAATACCTATGGCCCGC
This sequence comes from Pseudopedobacter saltans, assembly GCA_003241175.1. GTDB lineage: Bacteria > Bacteroidota > Bacteroidia > Chitinophagales > Chitinophagaceae > Rhizosphaericola. Next base: position 1,112 of record QFOI01000661.1, on the reverse strand, counting down.
AAAATCTTTATACATCTTATATTGGATTTGTCGAAAATAAATCCGACAGTAAGGATGGATTAGAAGCTATTGAAACAGGTATCCGACAAGTTGACAATCATTGGAATAACTATACTAGGAGCATGGAAGTCACTGTAAACGGACAACCTGTATTTATACGCGGTGGAAACTGGATTATTTCAGATCAGATGTTGCGTTTTAGCCAAGAAAGATATGATGCTGAAGTTCGTTTTCATAGAGATATGAACTTAAACTTGATACGCGTATGGGGAGGTGCATTGACTGAAAGGCCTGAGTTTTACGAGGCTTGCGACAAATACGGTTTGCTTGTAATGCAGGATTTTTGGGGATCGGGAGATTGTAACGGTAGATGGATTGATCCGATGAAACTAGAAGACCAATGGACGCGTCGCCAATATCCTGATGATCATAGTTTGTTTATAGAATCTGCAGCGGATATGATTCGAATGATTCGCAACTATCCTTCTCTTGCTATATGGTGTGGTGGTAATGAGATTACACTGGCGTCTGACTTGCACCATGCATTGAAAGATTCTTTGATGCCGTTGTTGGATCCCAATAGATGGTTTATTGACTATTCCAATTCGGATAGTATGTCTTACAATTCGATAGGAGGCAATGGTGATGGACCTTATGGTATCCAAACTTTACCGTATTTCTGGAGTTATCGCACATGGCCTTTCAATTCGGAAATCGGTTCGGTCGGTGTTGGAGACATGACTTCACTAAAACGTTTCTTACCTAAGGAAAACCAAGTTATTCCCATAGAAACGCCTGGTGTTGAAGCTGTACAGGATTCTGTCTGGACTTATCACAAGTATATTGGATATGGTAAGAGTGTAGAAGCTTATGGCCAACCAAAAGATTTGGAAGATTTTGCCAACAAAGCACAGTTGGTGAACTATGATCAGTATCGTACGTTGATAGAAGGTTTTATAGGTCACCAATGGGATTGGTATACAGGTATTATTATCTGGAAAACACAAAATCCTTGGACCGCTTTACGCGGACAGATGTACGATTACTATCTCGATCCCAATGCCTGTCTGTATGGATTGAAAAAAGGTGGAGCGGTTTTTCATGGGATGTAT
>QFOI01000660.1 GCA_003241175.1 Pseudopedobacter saltans | reverse complement strand
GAAAGCGCGGCGTAGCACGTCGCCGGGCGCGCCGATCACATGATGCGATCGAGGTATCGCGCTAGCTCGGCTTCACCGCCTCCGGGGATCGTGCAGGATCATGAGGTGGTTCTATGCCGTGGAACGCGATCGGAAACACAGCCACATCTTCTTTTCTTGCCGGACGACGAGGCCATGCAGCGACGCCAAGCTCATAAGACCCGGCGTCGGGCGCGTGCCGTCGCCGGCATCCTGCCCGATGACCTCTATGATTACATGGACGACATGACGGTCGATCCACAGCCCCCGAAAGCGGGGGCGAAGACCGGATCGGCCGAGCCGTCCTTACAGGGCTGGACCGTCTCCGATGACTGGCCCGAGCGCGTGCCAGTGACGGAGGCCGAGATCGATCTGTTCGAGGCGTGGTTCGGGGACATCCTCGACGAACTGTTCGGCAAATCCGCCTGATCCACGCGATGGAACGGGCGGATTTTGATTGATTTAATTATATGTAAATCAATGTTTTATAATACTATGATATTTATCAATTATTCCTGAAGCTCCAACCAACGCATTTCAAATTCTTCAAGTTTTTCTGATATTGTTTCAAGTTGCGAAGATAATTTGGAGATTTTATCGTAATCAGATTCATTGTTGAGTTGTTCTAGAATTTCTGCTCTTTTTTCTTCCAATTTTGGCATTTCTTTTTCGATAGTTTCTAGTTCACGTTGCTCTTTGAAAGATAATTTCTTTTTGGTTGGTTGAGTAGCGGTAATAGTTTGAGTCTCTACTTCTTTTGGAGTTTCAACCTTTTCAACTTTCAGAGTTTCAGGTTTTGAATTTTTATCTTCCGATTTCAAATGTTCTCGATATTCCGAAAAGTTTCCTACAAATTCTTTGATTTTTCCTTCGCCTTCAAAAGCCAAAACGTGGTCCACAATTCTGTCCATAAAATAACGGTCGTGCGAAACAATAATCAAACTGCCTTGGAAATTCTGAAGAAAATTTTCCAAAACCGTCAAAGTTGGCAAATCCAAATCATTCGTTGGCTCATCAAAAATCAAAAAGTTAGGATTTTGATAAAGAATATACATCAAGTGCAGACGACGTTTTTCTCCTCCGGAAAGTTTCGAAATAGGCGAATATTGCGTTTGGTCGTCAAACAAAAATAATCTCAAAAACTGAGAAGCCGAGATTGTTTTTCCATTCGCTAAAGGGAAATTTTCTCCAATTTCTTTGATGAAATCAATGACTCTTTCGTCTTCTTTATATTGAAGTCCTTTCTGAGCAAAATATCCGAATTTAATCGTTTCTCCGGTTTCAATTTCTCCGGAATCTTTCGGTTCAAAACCTTGAATGATATTCAGTAAAGTCGATTTTCCAGCACCATTTTTTCCGACAATTCCAACTTTTTCTCCTCTTTGGATAGAATAGGAAAAATCTTTCAATAAGACATTGTTTCCAAAACTTTTGCT
>QFOI01000659.1 GCA_003241175.1 Pseudopedobacter saltans | reverse complement strand
TGATATAAATATATCAGAAAATATAAGCAATTTACTTAAACAAGAAGTGATTAGTAACGTAAATAAAAGTTGTAAATAAAAAAACTTCCTACAATAACTAGAGTTTCGTTGCGTGCAGAGCACGAACAATGAAACTCCTGTTGAACGGAACCTTCGGCAGCTTTTGGTTGGGTATTTTCCCACACTATGGGTTTATCGACAAAAGATTTTTAGAGATACAGGAGACTTTGAGAAGAGTCTCTTTTTTTGTGGGTGATTTTGGCGAGTTTTTCTTGGTTTTATCGTGTTTTCCTTCACGTTGGGACATAATTTCCCTTACCCAAAAATCTATTTTTTAGGCGTTGGCTGACTTTGGCTCATCTCCAAAAACCATTGTGGCGGTCCCCTCAAATCAAACATTGCAATGGTGACTAAATTCCCTGTTTTACAACAACTGCATTTCGGTTGAAACGGCTTTGGCAAAGGTTTTTCTTTGGGCTGGATACCTAATTTTTGTTGCAGATTTTTAAGCTTAATTCGTTTCCAAGTGCTGCTCAAAAAACCATAATGACGGATTTTTACAAATCTTTTCGGTAAAATATGCATCGCAAAACGGCGGATAAACTCCTCGTGGCTCAAAACCATCTGCTTTTTGATGCCTTTTTGGCGGTAATCTTTGTAAGAAAAAGTGACCGTCTCCGAATCAATTTTTCTGATTCTCTGGTTGCTGACTGCGATTTTGTGCGTGTATCTGCCCAAATATTCTACCACAGATTTTGGGCTTCCAAAAGGCTTTTTAGCGTAAACTACCCACGGTTTTTCCCACAAACTTTGCCTGATTTTGGTATATTCTTCAAGATTTTTATCTTTTAGTTTCTCACAAAATTTAGCCCTGAAAACTTTACTCAAAGCCTTTACCGGAAACAAAAATTTGCCGTCTGAACGTAGATTTTTCCAAGCTCCGTTTTCATCCACGCCGCCGCCCGGAACAATGCAGTGCAAGTGCGGATGCAGACTCAGATTCTGTCCCCAAGTGTGCAAAACAGCAATCATTCCCATTTGGAGATTTTTGTTTTTCCCAAACGTTTGAAGCGTTTCCCAAGCCGATTCAAATAAAATATCATACAGCATTTTTGGTTGTTGCAATACTAATGAATTTAAAGTATCAGGAATAGTGAAAACCACGTGAAAATAAGGTACAGGAAGTAGTTCGTTTTCCCGATTCTCAATCCATTTTTCACGCTTTCTGCCCTGACATTTTGGGCAATGACGGTTTCGACAGGAGTTGTAGCTGATGCTGATATTTCCGCATTCGTCGCAAGCGTCAATATGTCCTCCCAAAGCCGAAGTACGGCACTTTTTCAACGCTGAAAGTGTTCTTAATTGCCAAGAATTAAGTCCTAAATCTTCCAATTTTGATCCTAATTTGTTTAAAACATCGGCGACTTCGTATTGAGGTTGAGATTGAGATTGAGATT
>QFOI01000098.1 GCA_003241175.1 Pseudopedobacter saltans | reverse complement strand
AAACCAGCGGAAAAAGTTGTAGAAAATACCACAACTTCCATAAAAAGCGAAAAGAAAAAACTTTCGTTTAAAGAACAAAAAGAGTTGGATCAAATCAATAAAGACCTTGAAAACCTGCAAAAGGAAAAAGCTAAAATAGAAACTGAATTGTCCAGTGGGAATCTGCCTTTTGATGACATCAATAAACTTTCGTTACGAGTAGGTGAGATTACGGCATTGCTAGACAAAAAAGAAATGCGCTGGCTTGAATTAAGTGAAATATAAGTGAAAATAGTATTTAAAACCTCACCCAAGTCCTCTCCTTTAAGAGAGGACTTGGGTGAGGTTTTTTAGGCGTCCTTCTCCTGAAGGAGAAGGGGAGGAATGAGGTCAATAGATTAAAAAATTTAACTACATATACTCCGTTTCTTTTAAGGATAAGTCTTCGTTGAAAACATATAGTTTGGGTACGCCTGTTGGTATATTCATTTCCGAAATAGCCGATTCGTCAATATGTTCCAAATACATGGCTAAAGATCGAAGACTATTCCCGTGCGCCACAATCAGCAGATCTTTTCCTTCCTTTAATTTGGGTAGTATTTCTTTTTCGTAATAGGGTATGACTCGATTGTATGTATCTTTTAAACTTTCGCCGCCTGGAGGTGCAATATCATAGCTTCTACGCCAGATATGAACCTGTTCGTCCCCAAACTTTTGCGCCGTTTCTGCTTTGTTAAGCCCCTGAAGATCACCGTAATTTCTTTCGTTTAGCGCTTTGTTTTTGATAATGGGAATATTCTCCTCATGGATTATCTCAAGAATGATTTCGAGCGTTTCGTTCGCCCTTTTTAAAACAGATGTAAATGCTGTGTCAAACTGGTATCCCATTAATTTTTCTCCTGCCGATTTTGCTTCTGCTCTCCCTTGTTCCGTAAGATCAACATCGACCTCTCCTGTGAATCGATTCTCGAGATTCCATTGTGATTGTCCATGACGGACGATAACTATTTTGGGCATGATTTGATTGTTTTGGAATACAAGGTATAAAAAAAGATCAGCTCTTGTATGACTGATCTTTTTTAACTTATCTATAGCAAACATTAGATGTTGGGCTGTGGCGTATAACGCAAATATGGTTTAACGGTTTTGAACCCTTTTGGAAATTTTTGTTTGGCATCTTCGTCATTTATTGCTGGAGATATCACTACGTCCTCACCTTGTTGCCAATTGGCAGGAGTAGTTACACTGTAATTAGCCGTAAGTTGCAATGAATCAATAGCTCTCAGGATTTCATTGAAATTTCTACCAGTGGAAGGTGGGTAAGTGATGGTAAGTTTTACTTTTTTGTCTGGTCCAATTACAACTACAGAACGAACTGTTGTAGTGGCTGCAGCATTTGGATGTAAAAAGTCGTATAGTTCCGATACATGACGATCTTCATCCGCTATTATTGGGTAATTAACTGTAACGTTGTTTACTTCCTCGATGTCTTTGATCCAGGCATTGTGGTTGTCCAAACTATCAACGCTTAATGCCAATACTTTTACGCCTCTTTTCTGAAATTCCCCGTTGAGAGCAGCCGTTTTTCCTAATTCCGTTGTACATATTGGAGTAAAATCGGAAGGGTGGGAGAAGAGTAAACCCCAAGAATCTCCTAAAAATTCATACAAATCAATATCGCCTTGCGTTGTTTTTGCTTTAAAATTGGGAGCAGTGTCCCCTAGATGTAATGACATTTTTTAATGCTTTAGATGATGAATGATAAAACAAAGGTAGTTGATTATTTAAATCTACAAAATTAATAGACTGATTAGAAAATATTTAACAAATTGATCACTTGATATAGGACTTTGATTATCATGTATATATGTTATTAAGGCTAATCTGTTGATCATTCTTTCAAATTATTAATAAGTTATAGATTAGTAAAAAAAGTAAAGTGTATGGCAAGTTAGTATTAAACGCAAATTGTTTGCATGTAGTTTGATGTTTCGAAAAATTACTCTAAAATACTTGGATATTTTCCGTTTTATAATTGTTTTTTTTGCTTTTTATCTAACAAAATAGTGTATGCGTAGAAGTATAAATATTTTTTTGCATTTTCAATATTAAGAAATTTTTAAGTTATAAAAATGTTAAGGGAATGTGGCGGCAATGATTTTATTTTGCATCCAAATAACAAATTAGATTATGTTTCTAAAAAGAATTTTTCAATTGATGCTCATCATCCTTTTACCAGGGATTGCAGCAGCACAGGTGACGACGGGAACCATTACGGGTACCGTGAAAACTGCGGATGGAAAGATTGTCGATGGTGCTGCAGTTAAGGCAGTGCACACGCCTACGGGATCTGTTTATACTGCAACATCCAACAATGATGGTCATTTTACTTTGGCAAATGTTCGCGTAGGAGGACCTTATACATTGACTGTTGATTATACGGGTTTAGGATCTTATAAAGTAGATGACATAAATGCAGCATTGGGTACTCCCTTAGTTGTAGATGTTGTCTTAGTAGAACAGTCTAAATCACTAGATAATGTTGTCGTTGCTTCGAGTAGAAATTCTATCATTAGTTCTTTACATAGTGGCACTGCTGTTACAATATCTTCTCGGCAACTTCAGACATTACCTACTATCAACAACAGTGTGCAAGATTTTGTTCGTTTCATGCCTCAGGTGAAAGTTGGTAACAGTGGTAATGATGGAAGTTCAACTGGTATCTCATTCGGTGGACAAAACAATAGATACAATCAATTTACTATTGATGGTGCTAACGCAAGTGATGTGTTCGGTCTTGGTTCTACAGGTACAAACGGAGGACAGGCTAATGTCAATCCAATATCAATGGAAGCTATCCAGGAACTACAGGTTGTAATGTCTCCTTATGATGTTGCTCAAGGTGGTTTTACTGGTGGTGGCATCAACGCGATTACTAAAAGTGGTACAAACAAATTTCATGGTAATGTATACGGTCAGTACCAAAACCAAAATTTCGTAGGTAAGAGTGCGGGATATAACTCTACAATTACGAGAAAAGACTATGGTGAGTTTAAAAATTATAGATATGGTGCTAGTTTAGGTGGACCGATCATTCAAAACAAATTGTTTTTCTTTGCGAACTTTGAAAAGTACAATAGGTCAACCCCACTAGCATTCGATCCGACTAATTCGGGATCTGGTTCTAAAGTCAATCCTGATACATTGGAGTATATCAGACAACAGTTGATCTCCAAGTATAATTATGATCCAGGTTCTTATGGCTCAATCAACAATATCAACAAATCTACTTCAGTCTTTGCTCGTATCGATTGGAATATCGATGACAAGAATAAGTTGATGGTTCGTTTTAACCATGTTGACGGTTCTAATACTATCTTGTCTAGATCTGCAACAACTGCGATATTCGCTAATTCTGGCTATGGATTTACAGATAAGAATAATTCTTTTGTAGCTGAATTGAACTCTCAAATATCTTCTAATGCCTCTAATTTGCTTAGGATTACTTATACTTCTGTTAGGGATGCCAGATCTACTAGTCGCTTCCCAAATGTAGCTATCTATAATTTTAATCCTAAAGATAGTGCGACGATTCTTTACAACATAGGATCAGATTATAGCTCTGCTGTAAATGGTCTTAATCAGGATGTATGGACTTTGACAGATAATTTCAACTTATATAAAGGAAACCACACTTTTACTTTCGGAACGAACAATACGCTGTATAAAAGTGTGAACTTTTTCTTACAGGGCTATTATGGAGCTTATACTTATGGCGCAAGTAGCACAACAAGTTCTGCCAACATCAATAATTTTTTGAATAATACGGGTTTGACAACTTATCAAATCGGATTTTCAACAAGCTCTACACCAGGAGATAAGGCTCCTGCAACTCTTAAAGCAGGACAGTTTAGTTTATATGCACAAGATGCTTGGGCTATTACAGATAAATTCCGTTTGACTTACGGGATACGTTTTGATTTGCCTTCTTTTTTCAACAAACCATCTGCTAACGAGGCATTTGCATCTACGTTTCCTGGATACACAACCAACCAGATGCCCAAAACTCGCATAATGTACTCTCCTCGTGTTGGATTTAATTGGGATGTAAAGGGTGATGCAAGTATGCAGTTAAGAGGGGGTGCAGGTTTATTTACTGGTAATGTTCCTTTTGTTTGGGTGTCTAACCAGATATCCAACACAGGTGTTCAAAGTCAGAACATTACATACACAGGAACTGGAATTACAAGTAATAATATTACATTTACAAATGACCAAAATTCGCCAAATTTAGGCGCATTTGTACCGTCGGCATCAACTGCTTCTGGTACAGTGATCAACGTAATAGATAAAAAATTCAAATTCCCACAAGTTTTCCGCGCTAATTTAGCACTTGACCAGAAGCTAGGTTTCTGGGGATTGATCGGTACGGTAGAGGGTGTGTTCACAAAAACTTTGAATAATGCTAATTACCAAAATATCAACATAAGTCAGAATGGTGATAGCTCGGTCAATATAGGACCTACTTCAAGACCTATTTGGACTAAGTATAGCAACACTGCATATGGAAACGTATTATACCTTACCAATACAAGTGCAGGATACGGATATAATTTTACTTTCCAGATTCAGAAACCTTACTCTCAAGGATGGAGTGGGTCATTGGCATATACTTTTGGGCATTCAACATCCTTAAACGATTTAACTTCTTCTGTTGCTCAATCTAACTGGAGATCTCCAATTAATACTTACGGATTGAACAATCCAGATGTATCTACATCCAACTTCAACATGGGATCCAGAATCATTGGGTTCATCTCCAAAGAGTTTAGATATGCAAATGACCATTTATCTACGACCATTTCCTTGACTTATTCTGGACAATCCGGACAAAGATTCTCTTATACGTATGGAAACAATATTCTTGGTGATTATACAATAAATAGCACTTCGGGTGCTGTTGCATTGGCCTATATTCCGATGGGAATCAGCCAAGCAAATTTTGTAGATATTAATACCTCTTCTTACAAAAGAACAGCGGCTCAACAATGGTCTGACTTCCAATCTTTCATGTTGAACAATCCTTACTTGAAAGATAACCAAGGTAAGGTCGCAAAAAGAAATGGAGCGTCTCTTCCATGGGAAAACCATTTCGATGTGAAAATATCTCAAAACTTTATGATGGGTACCAATAAGTTGGAAGTATTCTTTAGCGTATTAAACGTTGGCAATATGATCAATAAAAATTCTGGATGGTCTTATGGTAGCGGAAGTGGTCCTGATGGTTTCTATACCTTACAGTCTAACTTGTTCAGTGTAGTAACTTCTGGTTCGCAGACGGTAAATGGTGTCGCGACAACAACTCCAACAAAATATAATCCTGCTTTCCAATTTAATCAAGGCAACTTCTCACAGGTGAAAGGTGTCTATAGGCCATATACCGTAAATGACTTTACTTCACGTTGGAATGCTGTGATAGGTGCAAAACTATCTTTTTAGTCAATAACTTATAACGTGCAAAAAATGATAAGCCGCTTACAAAGTAAGCGGCTTATTTGTCAATAACTAAAAAGAAAAACTAATCTTTTTTTCTAGTGCCCAAAATTAATTCCAGTAAATAAGTAACTACCGACATGGCAATGCTGAAAAATAATGCACTTAACCAACCATCTACATGAAATCCTTTGACTATCTCTGCCGCCAACATGATAATGATGATGTTGATGACTATAAGAAATAATCCTAATGTCAAAATACTAATAGGGATAGTTAGGAAGACAAGTATTGGCTTGACGAAACCATTGAGTAGTGCGAGGACAATTGCCAATATGATTGGCGTCATTCCTCCATTGACATGTACTCCTGGGATGAAGTAAGATGCAACTATGGCTGCAAATGCGGTGATGAGTATTTTTCCAATAAATCTTAGAAGCATAATGCTGTTTTTTATAGTGAAAAATTATATGACCGTTAATTGATAGAAATCTTCTTTTCTCAAATATTTTTGAGCCATCGCTTGAAGTTCGTCCGCCTGTATAGACTTAATGACTTCAATGTTTTCATAAAATTTATTGCCGGTAAATCCATTCATGATATATCCCTTCCATCTTCCTATAATCGAAAACGCACCATCCAAACTAGAAAGAATGGATCCTATCATATAGTTCTTGACCAGTTCTAGTTCTTCATCGTCAATGAGTTCTTCTTGTAAAATAGAAGCTTCTTTCCAGATCTCTTCAATAACCATGGGACAGGCTTCTCTTTTAGCTTCCGTACTAATCATCCATGCAGAATCGTGCATGTGATTTTGGATATAGCTACTGATGCCATAAGTGTAACCCTTTTCTTCCCTTATATTGCTCATCAAGCGTGATCCGAAATATCCTCCAAAAATAGTATTGAGTACCTGTACTTTCTGGAAATCGGGATGATGCTTGTCGGGGAATGGACGTGCAATACGAACAGCACCTTGTACGCCGTTGGGGTCGTTTAGTATTGATTGTGTTTTTTCTTCGGCCAAGAATCTAGTGTATGTTATCCCCTCCAAATGATTTTTTTCTTTGATCTGAAAAGGTAACTGTCCAAAGCTTTTGTTAAGCAATTCCTGGATATTGGAAGGGAGATTGCCCGCAGCAAACAACATACAGTCTCCATGCGTGTAATACTGATTAAAGTATTGTTGCAAATCTTCTTGCTGAATATTGTCAATATCTTCTTCACGACTATATTTTCCATACGGATGCTCGGATCCATAAAGATATTCGTCTATTAAACGGTCGGCAACAAAATCACATTTTAAAAGATTGACGCTTAATTGTTGTTTTCTATTTTGTTTGTAAATAGATATTTCGTTAGTAGGGAAATTACTTTCCGTTAGCAACTCGGCAACTATTGGCAGAAGTATAGGTAAATGTTTGCTAAGACAATGTAAAGTAATGGTTGCCGTTTCATTGTAACACGCTCTAGAGAGGTATGCACCTTCAAATTCGAAAAACTCGTTAATGTCAAATGCTGACTTGTTTTTTGTCCCGTTTTTTATCAAAAAATTGGTTGTGGCTGCTAACATGTTTTGTTTTTCGAACCAATTCCCTGCGTAAAATACAAACTCTACCATGGCAACATCGCCCGTTTCTGTATGCACGGAATAGACTGGAGCCTTATTGTCCAACGTGAAATATTGATATGGCTTGAGTTTTAAGTCAAATTCGATTGGGTCAAAATAGTTAGGAGCTATTGTTCTATTGGGCATTTTGCTGATTTTGTTTAGATAAGTAATGGACCGTATTGCTGTTGGATTCCCTAAATAGGGTAGAGGCAACTCTTAAGATGTCATCGGTGGTTACATTCTGATAAAGGTCTAATTCCGTATTGATAAGATTGACATTGCCTAAAAGTTCGTAAAATGCAAGATTGGAGGCTCGGCTCATCAGACCTAAATCTTCAAATGCCATCATGCTCTCTGTTTTGTTCTTGACTTTTTCTAATTCTTTTTCTGCAATTTTTTCAGCAGCAATTTTTTTGATCTCCTTATCTACAGCTGCCTCTGCAACATCGATGGAGATTCCTTTAACTAGTTTACCTTGAACACTGACAAGTCCAGCGTCCACACTTCCTGTATGCGAACAGTCAATACTACTAAAAAACTGATTTTCTTTTACTAGTTTTTGGTACAGCCGAGACGATGCCCCACCTCCCAAAATATCGGTCAATAGATCTGTTGCGTAATAGTCAGGATCCAAACGCGAAACCATATGCCAACTTTTTACCAATACATCCACTGGAACGTCCTTTTCTACACTGATTCTTTTGGCTGCGGATTGTTGTGGTTCCATTGGCAGAGAGTGATGGCTTACAGTACCTCTTGGTATATCGCCAAACCATTTTTCTACCAGTTGTCTAACATCTTCTGTTTTGACGTTACCAGCAACAACCAATATAGCATTGTCTGGACGATAATATTCGTAAAAGAAAGATTTTACATCCTCTAGTGTGGCATTCTCAATATGTGCCAGTTCTTTACCGATAGTCATCCATCTATAAGGATGCTTTTCGTAAGATTGCTCTCTGACGATTTTAGCAAGGTCACCATAAGGCTTGTTGATATAGTGTTCTTTAAATTCCTCAGAAACCACTTTTCTTTGTACATCAAGACTTTTTTGATTGAAGTCCAAACTTAACATCCTGTCACTTTCTAACCACAATGCCGTTTCTAAATTGGCCGAAGGAAGTTGTTCATAATAGTTGGTAAGATCATTGGTTGTATAGGCATTATTTTCCCCTCCCACACGCTGTAGGGGTTCATCAAAATCCGGGATATTGGTACTGCCACCAAACATCAAATGTTCGAACAAATGTGCAAATCCTGTGTGTTCTTCGTCTTCATTTCGTGCACCTACATTGTACATAATGTTGACTACGGACATAGGCGAAGTGTCATCTTCATGAACGATTACACGCAGTCCATTGTCCAATATAAATCTGTTAAACTGTATCATCTAAATATGTTGTTAAGCAAATATACAATGCTGATTGGCAATACTTGGATAAGAAAAATAAAGTTTTTTGTGTAATTACTTGTTTATTAAAATGTTATCTCCTACATTTGCACTCCTCAAACAAAAGGGAAAGATTCCGTAGCTCAGTTGGTAGAGCAATACACTTTTAATGTATGGGCCCTGGGTTCAAGTCCCAGCGGGATCACAACACACGCTAAATATTAGCGTGTTTTTTTATATAAATCAATTGGAAATCAAGATTTTACAAGAAAAGCGATAAAATTTTATAAAATCGAATTAAAACAAAAAGGGGACCTATTCGGGGACCTAAAAGGGGACCTACTTTTACAACATGCATGGAGACGAGTGCTCCATTCTCATAAATTCTTTAGCACAATTGTTCACTTTTTAAACTTGGTAAGCATGGCCCAAGAACAATTGATACCACTTTATTATTTGTCCCGCAAAAAAGAGCGGAAAGATGGAAAATGCCAAAAAAAATTACAATCCATACTCTTCAATCTTTCGATAGAGCGTAGCAGCGCCAATCTCTAATAATCTGGCGGCTTCTGCCTTATTTCCTTTTGTATAGTTGAGTACTTTTTGAATATGTAGTTTTTCCGCGCTGGATAAGGAAAATGCAGAAAGCAGCTTTGTTCCATTTGCATTACTATTGAGACTATTGGAAATCATTTCTAGTGGTAACGTTTCCTCCGTGAGTTCATTGCTATTGGACAAAACGATACTACGTTCCAGTACATTGCGCAATTCTCTTATATTTCCAGGCCAATACCATTGTTTCAATTTTTCCAAATAAGTATCAGAAAAAGTACAATTTATTTTGTCATAAAGAGGTGCTAACTGCACTATTAACACCTTTGTTAAGGCTTCAATATCCTCTTTTCGTTCGCGCAGAGCAGGTAAATGAATATCAACTATATTCAGTCTGAAAAACAAATCTTGTCTAAATGAACCTTTCTCTATCTCTGATTTCAAATCTCGATTGGTGGCTGCAATTAATCGAAAATCAGAATGAGCAACTTTCGTATCACCAACTTTTAAATATTCTTTGGATTCTAATAAGCGCAATAATTTGGATTGTAATTCTAATGGCAATTCACCTATTTCATCCAAAAATAATGTTCCTCCATCCGCCTCTCCCACCAAACCTTTTTTTTCTTTAATTGCACCTGTGAATGCTCCAGCAACATGTCCAAACAGTTCACTTTCCATAATTTCGCGACTAAACGTACTACAGTTTAAGGCGACAAAATTGTGCTCATTTCGCTTACTATCACTATGAATAGCATTTGCAAATACTTCTTTACCTGTGCCTGTTTCGCCAGTTAATAACACCGAAATATCCGTCTTAGCTACCTTATTTCCAATTTCAATGGCTTGTTTAATCGCGGGAGAATTACCTGTTACATTACCCAAAGAAATTTTCTTCTTAGTCTTATTGGAAATACTTTCCATTTTTTGCCTAAGCTCAATCTCAGACATCGCACTATGCACTAGGGGAAGGATTTTTTCATTGTCATCACCTTTAGTTAAATAATCATACGCTCCATTTTTCATCGCTTGAACCCCATCGGAAATATTTCCATAAGCTGTCATCA
>QFOI01000658.1 GCA_003241175.1 Pseudopedobacter saltans | reverse complement strand
GGAAATAATAATATTTAAACTTTTACAGTTGGTTTTGGTGAATAAAGGCTTTCCTTTCTAGGAAAGTCAATTTCATTTTACAGATGTTATAAAATATTAAAAAATAGAATTCGGTTATGGAATTATGAGAAAATTGCATCTTTCAATAAGATTATTTCTTTTAAGACAAACAATACTATTAATATGAGAAAAGTTTTTTGGATTGCTACATTGGTGACTTTATTTTGTAGTTGCCATCAAGTTGATGCAACCAACAATGCATTGAGTCAAGTACCCATTAAAAAAGTCGTTTTCAATAATGACTTTTATTTTAAACTTGCTGACGCTGCTATTCAATTAACGCATCAGCAAGTAACTTATGATCCCGACTATGTTTCGATTCCTTATCCTAATGGTGATGTCGCTGCAAACAAAGGTGTGTGTGCTGATGTAATTATTCGAGCTTATCGCTTACTTGGAATTGACTTACAAAAAGAAGTTCACGAAGATATGGTTGCGCATTTTTCCCAATATCCAAACATTTATGGTCTAAAAAAAACAGACACCAATATAGACCATAGACGTGTTCCAAACTTGATGAAATTTTTCCAACGCAAAGGTAAAAGCAAAAAGCTCTCAACTGATCCTGCGGATTACCAATATGGAGATATTGTATGTTGGGATTTAGGAAAGCAATCGCATATTGGAATTGTTATCGATGAAAAATCATCAGATGGTAAGAGACCTTTGATTGTGCATAATATTGGAGGAGGTCAAGTTATTGCGGATGCACTATTCGCTTATCCTATTATTGGGCATTATAGGTATGAAAAAATTAATCTTTGAAAGTTACATTTGTAGCTAGGGTTAATTTTAATTGTTCAATAGTCTGCATAATGCTTTCTTTTCGCTTTAAAACGATAATGCAGTTGCCATAAAGATGAAATCTATTTAGTTGTTGCGGGTATTGTCAATGAGAAATGAATTTGAAATTTTTATTTTTCGTACTTTAACAATAATAATAACCACTTCTCAAAAATAAAGTCTACGTTTGTATTGTTAAAAACAGAAATTAAGTTTTTTAAGTATCGAATTCCACTTATATCCTTTCTAACGGACAATTTGCAAGTCTTCTTCATTTATTCCTCTTACGCTGTTTTATTTTTTTACGTTTAAGAATTTCAATTATGAAAATTTATGTATCTAGCTTGAGCTATGGTGTAGGTAATGACCAGCTTAAGGAAGCATTTGAAGAATTTGGGGAAGTCGCGACTGCAAATGTTATTATGGACAAGTTCACTCAAAGGAGCAGAGGATTTGGATTTGTAGAAATGCCAAACAAAGAAGAAGCCGAAAAAGCTATTAGCGAATTAAACGGTCGTAGCATGGATGGAAGAACAATTAACGTTGCAGAAGCCAAAGAAAGACCTGCACGCACTGAAGGTGGATATAATAATCGATCTTCTTCACCTTTCAAAAATG
>QFOI01000657.1 GCA_003241175.1 Pseudopedobacter saltans | reverse complement strand
GTTCACTTGCCAGTTCAAAGCGGAAGCGACAGAATCCTTGACTTGATGAATCGTCAACACACGCGTCAGGAATATTTGGATCTAATCAGAAAAGCTAAGGAAATCGTTCCGGACATTTCTTTTTCTCAAGATATGATTGTTGGTTTCTGTACAGAAACTGAAGCAGACCATCAGGATACATTGTCATTAATGAGAGAAGTGGAATACGATTACGGCTATATGTTTGCTTACTCAGAAAGACCAGGAACGCCTGCTCACAAAAAAATGGAAGATGATATTCCTGCAGATGTCAAGCAAAGACGATTGGCAGAAGTGATTGCTTTACAAGGTGAATTATCCAGAAAGAGAATGGCATCTTACGTCGGCAGAGTTCACGAAATATTAATTGAAGGTGTTTCCAAGAAGAACAAAAACCAATGGAAAGGAAGGAATTCTCAAAATGCCGTTTGCGTTTTTGATATGAAGGAAGGACAGAAAATTGGTGACTTGGTTTCAGTTTTCGTTCATGGGAATACGCAGGGAACACTTTTGGGGGAAACGGTTTTGTAAATTCATTTTAAGCAATGAGCAATATACAATCAAAAGAACTTCTATTCAATATTTCTGTATTATTAGATAATGCAAGAAAAAAAGTGGTGTCCACGGTCAACCAGACAATGGTCATTACCTATTTCGAGATTGGAAGAATGATTGTAGAAGACGAACAAAATGGCGAAAACCGTGCAGAATACGGAAAAGCGGTTCTAAAAGAATTGTCTTTGTATCTTACTGAGAGATTTGGAAAAGGATTTTCTCAAAGAAATTTAGAACAAATGAGACAATTCTATTTGTCTTATTCAATTGCGCAGACGGTGTCTGCGGAATTCAATATGATAGAAAAAAAAGATAATCACGGAAAATCGCAGACACAGTCTGCGGAATTTAAATTACCTGATAATCAAATAAATGAAAGATTGTCAACAGATTTGACGAATTTAAATATTTCACAAAAAAACGCTTTCAATTTCAACCTTTCTTGGTCGCATTATCTTAAATTAATGAGAATCAGCGACCTCAATGAAAGAAAATTCTACGAAATCGAGGCTTACAAAAATAATTGGAGTTTAAGAGAATTACAAAGACAATTCGATTCTGCATTATACACAAGATTATCATTAAGCAAAAACAAAGAAGAAATCCTTCAACTATCTGAAAAAGGACAGATTTTTGAAAAACCGAAAGACCTCGTCAAAGATCCTTATGTTTTAGAATTTTTAGGTTTAGCGGAGAAATCAAGCTATTCCGAAGATGATTTGGAAAGTGGATTAATTGATAAATTGGAACATTTTCTTTTAGAATTAGGAACTGGTTTTACGTTTGTAGCCCGACAAAACCGAATAACTTTTGACGAAAAACATTTCAAAATAGACCTGGTTTTTTACAACCGGATTTTAAAATGTTTTGTTTTAATTGATTTAAAAATTGGA
>QFOI01000097.1 GCA_003241175.1 Pseudopedobacter saltans | reverse complement strand
TAACCAAGAAGAATCTAACTATATTTTATATGTAACAAAAACCTATGATGAAATTAGCAAATCATTATGTCTACAGGGATATTCTTTAATTTATGAGATCGAAAACTCGCTTAGAAAAATAATAGCAAAAAGTCTTTACCTAAAATACGGTAATAAATGGTTTGAGAATATTGGATATTTTCCGAAAATAGAACTAAAAAATGTGAATAAAACACAGTACGGAAAAATTATCAATCCTTTAGAGGCCGTTGAATTGGATCAATTAAGAATAATTATTTTCGAAGAGGCTCCTTTGCTTGCAACATCTAGAATCGCAGATTTATTAAGGAACACTAACGATGAAGATATATTTTCACTTAAAGAGAAATTTATCCCCTTATCTAATTGGGATCGCATAATAAATAAAGTATTCGCTGATGTTCAAAAAGAGAAATTGCAAAGTAACCTACTGAACCTTAATTCGAAATATAGAAGGTTGATTGCACATAATCGAACATTTACTTTTAAAGAATATACAGATCTTAAAAAAAATTATGAGTTTACAAATGGAATGTTGAAAATTGCTCTCGAAAACTTAATTGAAACTGTTCAATTAAACATAAGTGAAGAAATAGAAATTGAAAAATTAGAAAATACAATTAATGTTAAAAGACTACCAAGAATTCTGGTTGCATGTAAAATGTTCAATATCGGACGAAATACTTTAGAAGATATTCTAAAAGCATCTAGAAAAGATTTCGTTGTAGACGATTTTTACGGGAACAGAAAATTAACTACAGAGGAAATGTCTATATTAATAAATGCAAGACTACCTTACTTTTCAAATAAAATATTCTTTAATGAGTCTTTAGAGGCATCAAATTGTTCATACAAAATATCCGAAAACACCTGGATATTAAATTTCGAAAAAGTTATTGAAAAATTTCTTATCTCAGAACAATTAATTACTCCAAGCAAGAACAGAATACCTCACATTATAAAACAACTCTCTAAAAGGAACAAGTATCAATAATATTTAAGAGAACTAGTAAGAAAAGTGCTTGATAAAATAAATTACTT
The DNA here is from genome assembly GCA_003241175.1 of Pseudopedobacter saltans. Classification (GTDB taxonomy): domain Bacteria; phylum Bacteroidota; class Bacteroidia; order Chitinophagales; family Chitinophagaceae; genus Rhizosphaericola. The sequence continues at coordinate 9,095 of QFOI01000097.1, read as the reverse complement.
AAAGATTACTAAGAGCCATCTTTTGTCAAATTCTCAACAAATGTCAAACGGCTTTAATTAATCACCCATCGAATTATTTTCCATTGCTATAATCAAAAGGTAACAAACAAGGTCGGAATAAGATTAAAGCACCTTTCCAATCGCTTCCACGATCAACTCACAAGCCAAAATAAGTTCTTCATTCGTTATAGTTAAAGGCGGCCCGACATGTACATAGTTTGGAGCAAACAAGAAAAAATCCGACAGTACGCCATTTTCAATAGACACTTCTACGACTTTTTGCGCTTCTTCATTATTTGCAAATTCCAATGCGCCCCAAAGACCCGCTGTGCGGATGCTTTTGATTTTTGGATGTACAAGATATTCATGTAGGATGGCTTCTTTTTCCTTAACCAAATCAATATAGTTTCCATCCAGCAATACTTCTAATGCAGCTTTCCCTGCAGCACAACTAACAGGATGCCCTCCAAAAGTGGTGATATGTCCCAATACAGGATTGTGAGTCAACAGATCCATTAGTTTTTTATCGGCAATAAATGCTCCGAGTGGCATCCCACCACCAAGCGCTTTTCCCAACATTAAAACATCGGGAACAACACCATACTGTTCAAATGCCCACAAAGAACCTGTCCGCCCAAATCCGGATTGGATTTCGTCATAGATTAACAAGGTTCCGGTTTCGTCGCATTTTTTGCGGATTTTTTGTAGCCACTCTTTGTCAGCTTTGACGACTCCACCTTCTGCCTGTACGACTTCCATGATGACGCAAGCTGTATTTTTATCAATTGCTTTGATGATTTCAGGTTGATTATAGTCAAACAAGTAAGTTTCGGGCAACAAAGGGCGAAAGGCATTTTTCCAATATTCGCCGCCCATGATACTCAACGCGCCTTGCGAACTTCCATGGTATGCATTTCGGAATGAAAATATTTTGGTTCCACCCGTTGCTCTTTTCGCTAGCTTCATGGCACCTTCAGTTGCCTCAGTCCCACTATTGGTAAAATAAACACTGTTCAAAGATGAGGGTAGATTGTCAACTAGCAACTTGGCATATTCGACTTGAGGCGTTTCAATATATTCACCATAAACTATAAGGTGCATATATTTTTCCGCTTGGTCTTTCACGGCTTGTACAACTTTTGGATTGCCATGACCAATATTACTCACACTAAAACCCGAAATCATATCAATATATCGCTTACCCGTTTCGTCATATTGATATACGCCTTCTGCTTTCACCATATGAATAGCTAAAGGAGCAGGGGAAGTCTGAGCGATATGCGCCATGTACTGTTGTCTCAAATGCATACGCAAAAGTAAAAAAGAACAACCAATATGTTTCGTTCTTCGACATTTATAGTTCGTTTATCCATACTATACATTAAAAAATCATTAAAGTGTAAAATCTTGTATCTGCAATTAGTTATTCTCAGGAAAAAAGTTTAGATTTGAAAAAACGGATTCGTACATTATTTTTTACAGAAAATTCATTTAGAAAATTGTGCTTTTGCATGGTTTTTGATTTCTTAAAACAGTAGCCTATTAATCCACATTTATCCAATTACCGAAAGAAAAAGAGGAGGTTGTCATGTTATCGAAACTATTTAAAAGAAAGAGAAAAGACAGGAACATATTTGACGTTCCAGCAGTATTGAACGATTTTTATGCATTGGCGCATAGACTTGGCCAAATGCAAAATCTTCAGTTTAAGGAAAAAGATGACAATGGCGATAGCATCCTTTGGAAATTTAACTATAAGGGCAACAAGTACACGCTATCTTTCAGTATCTATAATGGATTGAGCATATACACATCCGAAAATATTAGGAGTAAGTCTGCCAAAAAAGCGGAAGAAGAACTGACGGATGCACTCAGCGAAGCATAAATATTTTTTAATGAGATATACAAAACGGCTCTGATATTTTCAGGGTCGTTTTTCATTGTAGGTTTATAATACATTTGGGAAATGAAAATCATATTCAACATGAAGATAGTTTTGACCTTTCTGTCCGTATTGTTTACTGTCAATGGGTTTTCTCAACATATTGGAAAAAATACAGCTGCTGGAAAATACTACGACATAAGAGGAATCAAACTATACGTGGAAACTTATGGCAAAGGGCAACCGTTGGTTCTTTTGCACGGTAACGGAGGAAATATCGCGTCTATGTCTGCGATCATTCCCTATTTTTCCAAAGACTATCAAGTCATAGCCATTGACAGTCGAGCTCAGGGAAAATCAGTAGACAACCAAGATTCGTTGAGTTTTGAAATGATGGCAGACGACGTATCTGCGCTTTTGGACAAAATGAAAATATCCAAAGCAGATTATATTGGTTGGAGTGATGGCGGCATTATTGCACTTATCATGGCTCTACGTCACCCTCAAAAAGTAGGAAAAATTGCCGCAACGGGAGCCAATATCTGGCCAGACTCTACTGCATTTGCGGGAAATCTCTGGTTAGATGGCAAAGCCTATCATGACTCCGTACAATACATTCCAAAGAAAACAATCAAGGACAAAAACGATTGGAAACTGTTTCAGTTGGACTGGCTACAACCCAATATCAGTTTGGAGGAGTTGCACACTATTCAAAAACCAACCATGATCATTGCCGGAGATCAAGACCTTATCAGACTAGAACACACGATCACTATCTTCCGAAATATTCCCAAAGCGCAACTGTGGATCGTCCCTCATTCTAGTCACGGCACTTTACAAGAACAACCAAAAGAATTTTACGAAACTGTCAATACTTTTTTGAAAGGAAAAGATTAGAACTAATTCACCTGAAAAGAGATCATCTGACGTTGACGGTATATAACAGGTTTATTGTTTTGTATTGCCGGTTGCCATTTAGGAGATGATGCAACAACCCTGACAGCTTCTTCTGCTGTGCCATATCCTGGGTTGTCTAGAGCCCGCACATCCGTTATAGTCCCGTCTTTGTCCACAGTGAAACTTACACGCACCTTATATATAAAGTCTCTAGGAGCCTTATTTTGCTTAGCAACGTCTTTCAGATTTTTAATCAGAAATTCTTTCCATGCTGGAGGTCCTCCAATGAAATTAGCTTCTTGTTGACAGATATAGTCTGGTATTTCTCTGCCAGAATCATCCCATCCTTTTTGTTCCACTACTTCCCGTTTTGCATTACGGATACAATAGCCAGAAAATTTTCCATTTGTATAGATTTCAGTTTTTTCTCTGTCCTTATCCATTTTTATGTAATAGATTCTCGCCGAACCTATGTATATAGCAGTATCACATTTATTTTTGTCGAAGTCATTTTTAGAAGATAGAAAGACCTGCACGGTATCTTTACTTTCGATTTCCAACTTATCTTTTTCCCAACGGCCATTTGTCCTAGGGTAGATTTTTACCACGTAATAGGCGAATTCTGGAAGCGCCGGATTATTAATTTTACTCAGATATTGAAATGTTGTATCCGTAGCAGCATGTACGAACGATATACTTAACAATAGTAAGCTAAGGGTAATCAAAAGATTTTTTTTCATAGCAATAATGATTTCCAATGAGAAATCGGAAAGCAAATTACTTAAAAAAACTATGGCAAGATCAGTCTTGTATTAAGCAAATAATAATTTTTTTTGGACTATTTTTCCAAATCAGATTGGAGTTTTTTTAGCGCATTTTCCATGGAAGGCCCCAATACTTTTTCTTGCAGACTCGCTCCGATACGTTGCCAAGGATACCAGTTGAGTTCCTGAGAAAAAGACCAGCGAACCGTGTAGGCATTAGGAACGGAATTACTAGGTAAAAGGTAAAAATCACTAGATTGTGGATTGCCGCGTGTGCCTTGCCATTTGGTTTCCATCAAAGTATCGCTTAATGCCATAATCGTAACACGGCTATGACCAATCTGAGCACTCGCACCTTTCTTATTGGTAAAATCCGTAAAATATGCTACTGCTTGTGACGAGTCTACCATCCATTTGTTCCAACTTTTAATATCTGAAAGGTATTGGAAAATAGAATCTTTTGGTGCTCGAATATCTACTTGGCGCACGACCGTTACCCTTGACGAAAACATCATGCCGATCCCTGTCACCAACAGGAATAATACAACCAAACTTATTACTGCAAATCTTGCGGATCTCATAGAATGTTTTTTAAAATTTTATTCCCAACGAAAAGTCTTGATGGCTACCGTGTAAACTATAACGCCCCAGATAGTAAGGTTCAACAAATCGGGCCAACAAGAAAACAAACTGGCACCTTCGAATGAAATATTACGCATCGCATTGTTGAAATGCGTCAATGGCAACAAGTTACAGATATGTTGCAGCCATTTCGGAAAAGTATCTACCGGGAAAAAAGTGCCTGCCAACAAAAACTGCGGCATGGTAAAAATATTGGCTAACGGTGGCACCGTACTTTCCGTCTTGGCAACACTTCCTACAATAAAACCACAACCCATAAAAATCACCAAAGAGAAAAAACTCAATAGCATGATATTGAAAAACGTGAAAATGCCATGTATCAAGGTAAACTTAAAACAGACCACACCCACCAAAATGATAATCACAGCCGTCAACATCTGAAAAACGACTCTACTCAACGCTTCGCCCAATACAATATAAGTCCTTGAAATGGGTGTCGCAAAAAAACGTTTCAATACCAGTTGCTGCCTTAAATTGAAAAACAGAAAAGCCACACCAAAAATACCTGCTGCCAATAGCGAAAAACCCATCATCCCCGGCAATATGAAATCGATCATTTTGTATTCGCGTCCAGGTATGATGCGTACATCAGGATTGAGTTTGGCTATGGAGTTAGAAGTTGGCTACAGCACTTTGTTCATGCTATTGATTTCCGCATCCAGCATCGTTTTTAATACGGAAATATTCTGTGGCGTAACAGCATGCGAAGTGGTAATGCTGATCTGATAAGGAGGATTTGTCTGATTGGTTTTTTGGATATTGACGATACCTACGATACGTCCTTTCTCCAGATCTTCCAATACTTTGTCCGGCGATTCGTCCACCACATCCAAACCAGGAGCATTGGCCATTTGCAAATAAATCGGATTGAGTGTATCCGACTTGTGGTCAAAGGCGATCTTAAGTGACAAGTGATTGCCGTTTCCCATAAATCCAAACACCAATATGAACACCAACGGAAAGCCAATACTGAACATAATAGAAGACGGGCTTTTCATCGTTGCCTGTAGACTTCCTTTGGTGATGGCTAGCATGGCGCGCCATTGGCTGTATTTTCCTGACATATCTTCTTTTAACCTGTTGTGCGCCGCAAAAATAGGAACTTAACAGCCGAACAAGGTAAGAATTTTGTCAAAGCCTGGTTTCTTGCTAAATTTCGGTATGAATCAAAAAATCTTTGGGTTATTTCACTTCCTGAAAAGTTTTATACTTTTTATACTTTTAGAATTAGGATTCAACTTCTCCATTTTCATTTCCGAAAAAGAGTATTCTGTGTTGACAGCCATTTATTCGAAGATTTTCTTTTGGACAATTCTTTTTCTTTTGTTGAATCCATCATGGACGAAGAAATATTTTTTCTATTACAATCTAGGATTGACCAAGGCCATGCTTTGGGGCTTCACTTTTGCGAGTTCCAGTTTACTCACTGCAATAACCTTGTTTATTTTATTTAAATTGTCTTGAGATGTTGGAAGCTGACGGAATTGAATATCAAATAAAAGGCAAAAAAATCTTGTCCAATATCTACCTAAAGGCGGAAAAAGGAGAGGTTACGGGTATTATTGGCCGCAACGGTTGTGGCAAAACAACTTTGATGAATGTAATTTTCGGAAGTCTGAAAGCGGATTATGCATCTATTCGTATTGATGGTCAAAAACTCAAAAAAGGCATAAACCCTGAACAAATCCAATATCTGCCACAGTTTACCATACTTCCCGACAACTTATCACTAGAAAGAATTGCAAAGCTTTACAATATTGATTTTTCAGAATTTGCACAATATTTTAAACTAAAAGTACCCGAAAACGCTCGTTTTGGAGAATTGTCTAAAGGTTCTCAACGATTGTTGGAATGTTACATTTTCTTAAAAAATCCGTGCGAGGTGACACTATTGGATGAACCGTTTTCTTTCATCATGCCTATTTACGTAGAAAAAATAAAACAGCTCATCAATTATCAAAAACCCAACAAAACAATAATCATAACAGACCATATGTTCCGCCATGTCAATGAAGTCTGCGACAAACTTTTTTTGATAAAAAACGGAAGAACAATTCCAATAAAACAACAGAATGACCTTATCCAAAATGGCTACTTACCAGATAATTATTTTGATTGACTAGTAGTATATTTAGGGGAGGGAATAAGGGTGGGGTTTTCCAGCAAATGAATATCTTGACAAGAATAAGTATCTACATTTATAAAAGTTAATAATCAATATTTCCTCAGCTTTGGACTATTCTTGGTTTTGACGATTTTGCCATTATCGGTAATCATGACTGCACTATAAGCCGGAAATTGCTGAAGTAGTTTTTTCCCTTTTTCTATTCCCAACACCATAATAGAAGTACTCAATCCATTGCAAAATTCCGTACTCGGGCCAAATATAGTAACACTGCAAAGTCCGGTTGAAGGGTAACCTGTTTTTGGGTTGATGATATGCGCATATCTTTTGCCATCGATCATCACGTATTTTTCATAGCTACCGGAAGTAGTAACGGAACCTTTAGCCAAATTCACGACATCCATAATTCCCATAGGATCAAACGGATTGGTAACACCAATAGTCCAATCTTTACCATCTTTTTGTTTACCCCAAGTTCCAATATCTCCCGTGGCATTGATAAGACCAGCTTTGATACCTTTTTCCAACATCATCCTACGACATACATCCACTGCAAAACCTTCACCCAAAGCTCCAAAACCTATTTTCATTCCTTTGTTTTTCAGGAAAATAGTAGAAGCAATGGTATCTATGATAATATTACGATAACCGACGAGGCGGACAGCATCTTTTACTTTTTGAGAGTCAGGCATGGTGATATCCGAACCATCAAAATGCCATATTTTTTCCATGGCGGCGAAACTAATATCAAAGGCGCCTCCTGTTATTTCGGATAATCGGATGGCTCTCTTTGTCAGTTCCAATACTTCTTTGTCCACTTTTACAGGCGCAATTCCCGCATTGCGGTTGATAGCAGAAACCTGCGTTTGCTGTTTCCAGTCCGAAATAAGGTATTCAATACGAGAGACTTCCTTTATAATAGTGTCAATGCTATTGAAGGCTTCGGTCCTATCTTTGGCAACAACCGTTATTCCAAATTTTCCGCCCATCAAGACAGCACTGCGGCTTATTTGAACTTTCTGTGCTCGAGATGTCCATGACAAGCCTACCAATAACAAAACTAATATCCATTTCTTTGCTAGCATGGCGACATCTGGTTTAATAGCAATCCGACCTGATTTGATTATTGGATTGGTACAATTCGAAATTGGGACAATTTTGTTGCAGTTTGCCCACTACTTCCTTGTGCATCGCTATCGCTCCACAAATCATCAAAACGCCTCCATTATCCAAAATCTGTGTGATTTTCACGATGTCTTTTTCAACAAGTTCATACACGTATTTATGCGAAATATCCGCATCACGAGAATAGGCAATCGTGTAATCCTTTAACTTGCCGTTATTCTTAGCCGCTGCAAGTTGTTGTTCGATAGTCAGTTGTAGTGGTTCTTTGTTTCTGAATCCAGCGTAAACAGAGATCGGGGCATCCTTGTTTTCTTCCAACATTCCTAGAAAAGGAGCAATACCAGTCCCGTTGGATACCAATATGGTAGGCGTTTGCTTTTTGTCCAAATGAAAACCGTTATTGGATTGAATGGCGGCTTTTATTGTATCTCCTTTTTTCAGATTATTCAGATAAGAAGAACCTAAACCCTGCTCATGCAACTTTACAACGAGGCGTACATTTTTTCCTGATTTTCCAATAGAGTAAAGGCGTTCTTTCTCATTGTTTTCGGGATAGATAGCCAGTAGATCCCCAGAGCTGAAGTCCACATTACCACTTGGCGTCAACGTCAACATGAAATTCTTATCTCCTTCATTAGTTGCAGAAATATCAGCTACCGTAAAAGAATAAAGTTTGCGTTGGTTAATTTCGGCGTAATAGTTTGGCGATGTAATCAATGGCAAATGGATAATATCCGAATAAGCTTTTACCCATTCGACAAAATCAGTCAGTGAACGGTCATTGACCTTGTAAAGAGGAAGCAAAGGAGTTGCCCATTCTTTTGTTTTTATTTCTTCTTCGATTCTTTTGGCATAACCGCAAAAATCAGGATAATTGGTCGAGCCAAAACCGATGATGGTATATTCAATTGCACGATGGCTGTCCGTTTCTTCCAATTTATTCAAAAAATTATTGCCATTGGTAGGTGCGTCACCCAAACCGAATGTAGAAGCAAAAATGAGGAGCTGCTGTGTATTTTCGGATAGTTGAAAATCGTTGAGCTCTGCCAAGTGCGCTTTTTCCCCATGTGACAACAACTGCGTCAATATATGGTTGGCAAAATGTATCGTCGATCCGTTTTCAGAAGCGACCAAAAGCAAATATTCCGCTTCTGTTATGTTGTATTTGTTTTTGATTTTGTTGCGACGTCTTCTCAACGTGATCACAAAACCAGAATAGATAAAGAAAAGTATATTGATAGTAGCAAGCGTCAAAACAATTGCCCAGATCGTGCTCGTTTTTCCTGTATGTAAATTAAGACTTAGCGTATTTAAAATATTAACCATTGGGTATTGAGCCGAGGCCACTATTGTCCCATCAAATTGATTCACCATGAGTTCTCTATCTGTAAGTTTGATCTTATAATATTCGTCGGGATCGTCCGCAAAAGGAAAATCCACACTGCGAATATCTTTTAATTTTATTGTTTTAAAGCTTGCAAAAGTAGCGACTTGTTTTTGTTCTGGCTCTTCTTCTTGATTTGCTCTTGCTGGCGCCTTCAATTCGATTTTCTTTTCTGGGAAAATATTGAATTTTACAAGGGAAAGATACGTTCCTGTCAGAGAAATAATCAATATGGGAACCAAACTCAACCTTCCTAGAAAAACGTGGTAATATTGG
>QFOI01000096.1:10194-15359 GCA_003241175.1 Pseudopedobacter saltans | reverse complement strand
ACTTAGGCCACAAAATGGTATTGAACTTTCTTTAAATGGAAATACATCCGATATAACAACGGAAAATAATCAACAAAGCCAAGTTTTTGATGAGTCTTCCAATCTAGTCAGTACCAACACACTATTCGACAAATCAGAAAATCATTCGAAAAAAATGACAATCAAAGCATCTTATTTGCATAAGGTTTCTGGATGGATTTCTGATTATAGCAAACGTTTTCCATCGGAATACAAACTGGATTATAGTTTCGAAGCTGGGAACAATAATATTGACCAAATAAGAAAAACGGATTTTGTTTCTATGCTCTTTTCGTCACAAAACCAGTTAGTTGATAGAAGATATAATACCGAAGAAAATAGAATGTTGCATTCCTTGAATGGTTCTTGGGGAGATTTTATTCCGTGGATTTTCGGACAAAGAAATTTTCTTAGAGGGACATCTTTGAAATTGACCAATAGATTTGCCTTTATTACGAATCGCAGGAATGCGCATGTAACAGATTGGGACACCACTTTGGCCAGATTTATAGATAATTCTTATTTGACCAATGATAATCGATATACAACTATTGATGAGCAACCAGGTACTGAGATTTCCAAGAATTTTTCTAAATCGTCAACTAATAGATACAATAAAGGGTTAACTATAACTCTTTCTCCTAAATGGCGTTATTTTAACCAAAAAAATACAGCAACTCAGTTGTTTCAGAATTTTTCTAAGTCCTATACCAAATTCACACCGTCAGCGAGCTTGTCTTTTTACAATAACCAGTACGGAGCTTATTATGAAAATCTTAGCTTTAATTATTCCATACAAACGGATATGCCTAATCTCAATCAGTTGTATCCATTAGTTGATAGTTCTAATATCACTTACTTATCTCTCGGAAATCCAAATCTCAAACCTACACAAAGACAAGAATTGAGTGTTAATTTTAATCATCGGGATCAACATAATGGTAAAAGTGCTTTTAATTACAGTCTCAATACCACCATCGGAAAAGTAGATAATTTTTTTGCGGACAGTTCCTATACGGATTCAATTGGTCGTACAAGACATTATACTGTTAACGCCAATGGCAATAAGTATTTAGAATTTTCTGGAAATCTGAACAAGTCATTCAAAATGACAAAAAACCATCAGTTGCAGATCCAATTCAATACTAACAATGACATTTCTAGGACGCCCAATAATGTCAACAATGTCTGGAATATTTCCAATACTTTCAGTTCTAACAATACGTTGAGTCTATTTTACACTTATAAGGGAATATGGGCCACCAACCTAAAGCAAACCTACAACTATTACCAATCCAAGCAGCGAGGATTTGACAATACAAAGTTTGACAATACTACAATCACAACGTCATTAAGCACATCGGTTAACCCCGTTTCTAAATGGAATATTGGGACGAACGTCAATTTCAATAGAGCGACTTCTTCTGCGGGAGAAGCTACTAATTTCACGATTTGGAATGCCTACACTTCTTACCGTTTTTTGAAAGGAAACAATCTAGAATTCAAATTTTCGGCAATGGACTTATTGCATCAAAATAGAAGTGTCTTCAATTCTGGAAACAACAATATGATTACCCAAAGATGGACCAATACCCTACAGCAGTATTTCATGGTCGGTATTGCCTATTTCCCAAGAAAATTTGGAAAAAGTGAAAAAAGCAGACAAGTTGATGAGGGTGGCGACGAATAATGTTTTTGCGTTTTTTTGCGGTTTTTTGGTCGAAAAGCCGAAAAGCTTCCGTATTTTGCAAATCTATTCCTAATTGTTGTTTAATACTTTTGCAAAATGAAAGGATTCCTATTGGCGGCTACTTTTTCGGTGACGAGTTTGATTTCTTATGGTCAGGATTTTTTGCAGCATAGTGCTGCAGCGGATCATTGGGTGGATAGTGTTTTCCAAAAACTGTCCTTCAAAAAGAAAGTAGGACAACTCATGGTTATACGTGAAAGCAATACTCAAAACGGCAAGCCTATTTTCTACGAAAAAGAACTGAAAAAATACATTCACCAATATGGTATTGGATCTATCTGCCCTTTCCAAGGAGGTGCGGTAGAGCAAGCGCTGATTTTGAATGAATTACAGCAAAAATCTAAAATTCCATTGATGGTTTGCATTGATGGGGAGATGGGGTTGGGGATGCGTGTAACTGCTGTTGACAAATTTCCAGACCAGTTGACAATGGGTGCGATGGATAATCCAGCGCTTGTTTACACGATTGGAGAGGCAATGGCGGAACAGTGCAAGCGATTGGGAATCCAAGTAGATTATGCTCCCGTCATCGATATCAACAACAATCCGAATAATCCTGTAATTGGCTATCGATCATTTGGACAGGACAAATGGCGTGTGGCGCAATATGGTGTTCAGATTATGAAAGGATTGCAGAGTAAAGGTGTAATGGCAACTGCCAAGCATTTTCCGGGACATGGCGATGTAGCGGTGGATTCGCATCTGGATCTTCCAGTGATTAATAAATCTTTGGCGGAATTAGACACGATGGAGTTGATTCCTTTCAAGGAGATATTTAAGGCTGGCGTTGGCAGTGTGATGATTGCGCATCTTTCCATTCCAGCGATAGATTCCACACCTAATTTGGCGACCTCTCTTTCTGCCAAAAACGTAAATGGTTTATTAAGGCAAACGCTTGGTTTCAAGGGTATTTCTTTTACAGATGCCTTGGAAATGAAAGGTGTAGCGAAATTTTTTCCTCAGGGAAAAGCAGGTGTTCAGTCTCTGATTGCAGGAAACGACATGTTGTGTTTGCCTGGAGATGTAAAAGGAACGATCAAAGAATTGAAAAAAGCTATCAAGGAAGGTCGTTTTACGGAAGCAGAACTAGATGAGCGTGTCAAAAAAGTGCTTTTGGCCAAATACAATCTTGGTTTGTCTCAGAAACCAATGGTAGACACGGCTAATCTTTTGGCGGATCTCAATAAAGAGGTTCCTACTTTACGTGCTGCCGTTGCATTGAATGCGATGACCCTTTTGCGCTTGACCAATGACGATATTTTAAATCCTTCCATTGGAAAAGTAGCGTATGTAGCTTTGGGTACTTCAAGCAACACAACTATTGGTAATGCATTCAATAATGATTTCAAGGCAGATCAATATAATGTCAGCTATAAATCGGATGCCAATACGATCAAAAATGTTTTGTCCAGTTTGAAAGCGAAAAAATATGACAAAATATATATTGGCGTACATGATTTCTCCAAACGTCCAGCCAATAATTTTGGAATTCCTGATGCCATTGCTCAGTTGGCCAATGATATTGACAAAAACTTTAATGCGGCAACTGTTGTTTTTGGAAATCCTTATGCGGCCAAATTTTTCCTTAATGCCAAAAACCTTGTTGTGGCCTATGAGGACGACAGCATTTTCCAAAAAGCGGCATTTAACGCTTTGACGCAACAAGCGGACTTCAAAGGACATTTGCCCGTAACCGTTTCCGAAGATTTTCCATTTAACTATGGCGTAAAAAAAAACGATAATTCCGTAGTTTATCCGGCATCTGTTGGCATGAATGCGGACAAATTACTCATTATAGACTCGATTGTCAACGGTGCCATAGCGGATCATGCTTTCCCTGGTTGTGAAGTGTTGATAGCAAGAAAAGGAAGGATTGCCTTTTACAAAAACTATGGTTATCTGACCTATGATAGTACGCAACACGTTGCCACCAAAGACTTGTATGATATTGCCTCTTGTACCAAGATCTCTGCAACGACGGTTTCCATCATGCGTCTGGTGGAAGAAGGAAAAGTGAGTTTGGAGAAAACGATTGGTGATTATCTTCCTGTCTACCTAGGTTCGGATAAGGCCAATATGACTATTCGAAATGTTTTGCTGCATCAAGCTGGTTTTTTGCCCGATACTTTTTTTGATAGAGATTATTTGGATAAAAATGGAAATCCTTTGCCTGGTTATTTTTCCTCCGTAAAAAACGACAGTTTTTCTGTTACTGTAACGGACAAAATGTTTTTTAGGAAAGATTTGTTACCCAAAATAGATTCTGCCATCCGAGCTGACAAACTAGGCCCGAAAGACAAGTACGTCTATAGCGACAATGATTTTATCATATTGGGAGAGATCGTGCAAAAAGTTTCGGGTTTGCCATTGGATCAATATGCTGCGCAAAATTTCTACAAACCATTAGGAATGTCCACAACGACATTTTTACCTTTGGAACATGGATTTCAAAAAAATGAAATTGCTCCAACGGAATTTGAAAAGACATTTCGTCAGCAACAATTATGGGGAACTGTCCATGATCCACGTGCAGCTCTGATGGGAGGTGTAGCAGGACATGCAGGTTTGTTCACCGATGCGATGGATCTATCCAAACTGTACCTGATGTTGTTAAATGGTGGTACTTGGCAAGGCCAAAAATATTTCCAAAAAAGTACAATAGACCAATGGACTTCCTACAATAGCAATATCAGCCATCGCGGTCTTGGTTTTGACAAACCTTACAAAGACAATGCGACAGAAAAAAATCCTTATCCATCCAGATATGCTTCTCCACAAGCCTTTGGACATACAGGCTATACAGGCACTTGTGTATGGGCAGATCCCAAAGAAGAACTGCTTTTGGTGTTTCTTTCCAACCGTGTTTACCCTGACGGTGGTTCCAATCTTAAACTGAGTAGATTAAAAGTACGTGAAAATATATTGGATGCTGCTTATCAAGCCATTCTGCATTAGTATATTTGTCCGAAAATAGATTGATACGTTGTAAAAGCTCGTATTTCCTTGATATGGACAGATTACATATGGGTAAAAAAATAGGTTTGTTGATATTCGTGCTATTGATAGGTGCGAATGTATTTGCGCAACTTGGTTTGAAGTTGGATGTGTCGAGCCATTCCATTGGCAAAGATGAAGTAGTGCAGGTTTCCTATACTGTGCAAAATGCATCTGAGCTTAACAGCAATCTTTCTGTTTCTCGTTTTCCTGGTTGGAAAATTGTTTCCGGTCCTCAGACCTCACAAGAAACCAGTATTATAAACGGTGTTCGCTCCTCTTCCATAGGATATGTTTACCTATTGATGCCACAAAAAACAGGAACCTTAAGTATTCCTGGTGCGACTATCACCGCAGATGGTAAACAGTTAAGTTGCAGTGGCACTACGATCAAAGTGAGCAA
>QFOI01000096.1:0-10162 GCA_003241175.1 Pseudopedobacter saltans | reverse complement strand
GGCGGCATGCCTTCTTCTGGCAACAGTAGCGGAAGTTCTTCGGGACTACAATCTCTATTGGATCAATTGGCAAATGGTGGTGGTGACGAACAGGAAACGGGAAATGTTTTGCATAGGGGTGAAACCATCGAGCAAAAAATAAAGGACAATATGTTTGTCCGTGCAACACCCAGTAAGAAATCTGTTTATGTTGGTGAGCCATTTTATGTTACATACCAGCTTTTTTCTGCATTGGGTGGTCAGTCAAGAGTAACTGGACAACCGGCATTCAAAGGTGTGAGTGTGCTGGATCTAACCCGAGAAGAATCCCAACCCGAAACCGTCACCATTGGAAACCGAAAATATCGTTCTTTTCTGATCAGAAGAGTTCAGTTGACTGCTTTGCAGCCAGGACCGATATCCTTAGGTACCATAGAAACTTCCAACGAAATACCTTTTTCTTCCTACGACGATCCATACCATACACAAACCTACACGCAACTTATCAAAAATCAGGAGGTAACGATAGAGGCGAAAGCGCTACCTGAGGCAGGAAAACCAACAGATTTTTCAGGTGCTATTGGTAGATTCCAGATTCATGTAGTACCTCAACGAATCAGTGCGCCGGCAGGCGAAAACAATATTTTGCATGTTGAGATCACAGGAGAGGGAAATCTGCTACCTGTGACATTGCCCAATATCCATTGGCCAGAAGGCGTGGAGCACTATGATCCAAAGGATAGCCAGAATGTAGATAAGAGAAGGTTTCCTGTGACTGTCTCCAAGGTATTCGAGGTGCCATTCATTGGTGACAAACAAGGGAAAGTGACATTTGCACCTATTTCTTTTTCGTATTTTGACACAGAAACCAATACTTACAAAACCATTCAGTCTGATCCTTTTACGGTAGAGCTCACTGCACCTTTGGCTAATAAGCCCAAAAACGACAATAGTTTTGGTACAGGTATTGTTACAGTTGCGAAAGTTTTGGGAGGTATTGTTCTTGGCATTTTGATCATTCTATTATTGGTAAAATCGTTAAAAAATGCCAAAAAGAAACCCAAACAATCCAATTCCGATGATAAAAAACTAGACGAATCGGCTCCTTGGAATTTGGATGAGAAAAAGAAAGAACCAACTTCCATTCCAAAAGACCAAACTCCAATATTGGTAAAACCAGAGGAAAAAGTGGAGGTCCCCCAAAAGAATTTCAATATTGAACTTCAAAAAATCATGTTAGCGACCAACAAGTCTGAAATGTACGAATTGGGTTCGGCAACAATGAAAGATATATTGGCGACTTATCTTGAAAAAACCAATTTATCCAAAGATCAATTGATTGCACAACTTCCTCAATCCTCCAGTCCAGGAAAAGACAACGTAATTACAGCCGTAAATGCCCTACAAGCACAGTTGAACAAAGGTCTTTACAGTCCCTTGTTTACCGAAGCGGATAAATTAAGTTTGATTGACGGTTTGAATGATTTGTTGAGGGCTGTGGGATTGTAAGTTTATTGCTTACCTACAAAATCAATAAAACAATACAGAATATTTACTATAGGTAAGATGAAAGAATATTTTTTTAAAAATCTGCTTATTTTATCTTAACTTTGCTAGTCTATGTACATAGCAGAATCTCGTATTCTACCTTTTTTTATGGGTGCAAAATAATGAGGTGAGCCGTAATGTTTTGGTTATCAAAGCGTTGCGGCTGTCTTGGCTTTTGTAGTTTTTAAAGAGGGTTGGGTGCGGAATTCATTTAAAATTCAAATTTTTTCTGGAATATGGCCATCAAAAAAGACAATCGTCCCAAAGCAAGCTTCTCCAAGATTACCATTGGATTGGCTTCTCCGGATTCTATCCTGGAGCGTAGCTATGGTGAAGTGTTAAAGCCTGAAACTATCAACTATCGTACTTACAAACCAGAACGCGACGGTTTGTTCTGCGAAAGAATCTTCGGGCCAGTTAAGGATTATGAATGTGCTTGCGGTAAATACAAACGTATCCGTTATAAAGGCATCGTTTGTGATCGCTGCGGTGTGGAAGTAACCGAAAAGAAAGTACGTCGTGAACGTATGGGACATATCAAATTGGTAGTTCCTATTGTTCATATCTGGTATTTCAAAAGCCTTCCTAATAAAATTGGTTATTTGTTAGGTATGAGTTCCAAGAAATTGGAAAGCATTATCTACTATGAAAGATATGCCGTTATCCAAGCGGGTATTCGTGAAGACAAAGGACTTCAGTCTGGAGACTTGTTGACAGAAGAAGAATACTTGGATATCATTGACAGTCTTCCAAAAGACAATCAATATCTACCTGATGACGATCCTCAAAAGTTCGTTGCTAAAATGGGTGCGGAAGCCGTTTCTGACCTATTGGCGCGTTTGGATTTGGATTCAGCTAGTTTTGATTTGCGTAATGCTGCTGCCAACGAAACATCTCAACAACGTAAGGCTGATGCCTTGAAACGTTTGAGTGTGGTGGAAGCATTCCGTGATTCTCAGACGCGTATCGCTAACCGTCCAGAATGGATGGTGATGCAATATTTGCCTGTTATCCCACCAGAATTAAGACCATTGGTTCCATTGGATGGTGGACGTTTCGCATCTTCTGATTTGAACGACTTATATCGTCGTGTGATTATCCGTAACAACCGTTTGAAACGTTTGTTGGAGATCAAAGCACCAGAAGTGATTTTGCGTAACGAAAAACGTATGCTTCAAGAAGCGGTCGATAGCTTGTTTGACAATAGCCGTAAATCTAATGCTGTAAAAGCGGAAGGTGGTCGTGCGTTGAAATCTCTTTCTGATGTATTGAAAGGTAAACAAGGTCGTTTCCGTCAAAACTTATTGGGTAAACGTGTGGACTATTCTGGTCGTTCTGTAATCGTTGTTGGACCTGAGCTGAAAATGCACGAAATGGGTCTTCCAAAAGATATGGCTGCCGAATTGTTCAAACCATTTGTTATCCGCAAATTGATTGAAAGAGGTATCGTTAAGACGGTTAAATCCGCTAAGAAATTAGTTGACAAAAAAGAACCAGTTATTTGGGATATCCTTGAAAATGTTTTGAAAGGACACCCAGTGTTGCTGAACCGTGCCCCAACATTGCACCGTTTGTCTATTCAGTCTTTCCAACCTAAATTGGTGGAAGGTAAGGCAATGCAGTTGAATCCGTTGATCACTCCGGGTTTCAACGCCGATTTCGATGGTGACCAGATGGCGGTTCACGTACCATTGAGCAATGCCGCTGTATTGGAAGCGCAATTATTGATGTTAGGTTCGCACAATATCTTAAATCCTCAGAATGGTCAACCGATCACGTTGCCATCTCAGGACATGGTATTGGGACTTTACTATATTACTAAACCACGTAAATCTTCTGATGAACTTAAAGTTGCAGGAGAAGGAATGGTTTTCTATAGCCCTGATGAAGTCATGATTGCTTTGAATGAAGAGCGTGTAGACTTACATGCTATCATCAAAGTAAAAGTGGATGTTTTACAAAAAGATGGTTCTTTGAAAAAAGAATTAGTCGAAACTACTGTAGGTCGCGTATTGTTCAATGAATATGTACCTAAAGCAGTCGGTTATGTAAATGCATTGTTGACGAAGAAAAGCATTCGTGTAATCGTTAACGACATTATCAAAATTACGGATGTACCTTCTGCGGAAAAATTCTTGGATGACATCAAATCCTTGGGTTACCGTATGGCGTTCCGTGGTGGTTTGTCTTTCTCTATCAACGACTTGATTATACCAGATACACGTTCCAGTTTGTTGGATCATGCGAAAGAAGAAGTTGATGAAGTTTGGGAAAACTACAACATGGGTCTTATCACCAACAACGAACGTTACAATCAGGTAATTGATATCTGGTCTCGTGTCGATACTAAATTGACTGAGATTTTAATTAACGAGATGAAGACGGACAAACAAGGTTTCAACTCTGTTTACATGATGTTGGATTCTGGTGCCCGTGGTTCTAAACAACAGGTAAAACAGTTGGCTGGTATTCGTGGATTGATGGCTAAACCAAGAAAATCCGGAAGTACTGGTTCTGAAATTATCGAAAATCCGATCTTGTCCAACATTAAATCTGGGCTGAACGTATTGGATTACTTCATCTCTACACACGGTGCGCGTAAAGGTTTGGCCGATACAGCGTTGAAAACTGCCGATGCGGGTTACTTGACTCGTCGTTTGGTGGACGTTGCACAGGATGTGGTTGTTACTGAAGAGGATTGTGGTACGTTGAGAGGTATTTCTATTTCTGCATTGAAAGACAATGATGATATTATCGAGTCTTTGGCAGATAGAATTGAAGGTCGTACTTCTTTGCATGATATATTCCACCCAGTTACAGACGAATTGTTGATTGCAGCTGGTGCTGAAATCACACATGATAAAGCTACTGCAATAGATGAAAGTGGTATAGAAACTGTTGAAATCCGTTCTGTATTGACTTGCGAAGCTAAGCGTGGTGTTTGTGTTAAATGTTATGGTAAAAACCTAGCATCTGGCTATTTGGCACAACGTGGAGATTCCGTAGGTATCATCGCTGCACAGTCCATTGGTGAACCAGGTACTCAGTTGACATTGCGTACTTTCCACGTGGGTGGTATCGCAGGATCTTCTTCTATTGATTCTTCATTACGTGTTCGTTTTGATGGTACGGTTCATTTTGATGGATTACGTACGGTTAAAGGTGAAGACAATGAAGGAAACGCTATTCAAGTTGTTATTGGACGTACAGGTGAGTTGCGCGTTATGGATGACAAAAATGATCGTCTGTTAGCGACACACAATATTCCTTACGGTTCTACATTGAAAGTAAAAGATGGTCAAGAACTGAAGAAAGGGGATGTTATCTGTTCATGGGATCCGTTCAACAACGTTATCGTATCTGAAGTAGACGGTAGTGTCAGCTTTGAATCTATATTGGATGGTATTACTTTCCGTGAAGAAGCGGATGAGCAAACAGGTCATAGAGACAAAGTAATCATCGAATCTAAAGATAAAACTAAGTTACCAAGCATCTTCGTAGAAGGTAAAGGTGAATCTAAATCATATAACTTGCCAGTTGGCTCTCGTTTGACAGTAGATGAAGGCGATAAAGTTAAAGCTGGTCAAGTATTGGTTAAGATACCTCGTACACTTCGTAAGAGTGGGGATATCACTGGTGGTTTGCCTCGTGTAACTGAATTGTTTGAGGCTCGTAACCCAAGTAATCCTGCTATTGTAGCTGAAATTGATGGTGTTGTTACTTTCGGAAATATCAAACGTGGTAACAGAGAAATCGTGGTGGAAGCGAAAGATGGTGTAACTAAGAAGTATTTAGTGCCATTGTCTCGCCAGATCTTGATTCAAGATGGTGACTTCGTGAAAGCTGGTGCTGCATTGTCTGATGGTCAGATTGCGCCGTTCGATATCCTTTCTATCAAAGGTCCATTCGCTGTACAAGAATACGTTGTGAATGAAATCCAGGAAGTTTATCGTCTACAAGGTGTGCAGATCAATGACAAACACATCGAAACTATCGTTCGTCAGATGATGAAAAAAGTTGAAATCCTGGATGCTGGTGATACCAAATTCTTGGAAGGAGACTTGGAAGATAGGGTTGATTTCAACGAAGAAAACGATCGCATATTTGACAAGAAAGTTGTCGTTGAAGCTGGAGACAGTTCTAAATTGAAAGCTGGTCAGATTGTTACTGTTCGCGAATTACGTGAAGAAAATTCACTATTACGTCGTTCAGACAAAAAGATCGTCGAAGTTAGAAATGCAGATCCTGCCACCGCTAAACCGGTATTGTTAGGTATCACAAAAGCGTCTTTGGGTGTTCCAAGCTGGATCTCTGCAGCTTCCTTCCAGGAAACTACAAAAGTTCTAAGTTCTGCGGCTATCCATGGTAAGACTGACTATATGGTGGGTCTGAAAGAAAACGTTATCACTGGACATCCAATACCTGCAGGTACAGGTTTGAGAGATTTTGATAATTTGGTTGTTGGTAACAAAGAAGAATACGAATTGTTGTCAACTGCTAAAGAAGCAATGTCTTTTGATGATGAAGAATAATTAAGGTTTTTTTACACATAAACAGGGGGTGTTTCACTCCCTGTTTTTTATTTTTGTGCTTTTGTATCGTTTTTGGGACTATATTTAACGGACAGATACAGAATCTTTATTAACCAACTTTGCATAATAGATGAATAACAAGTTTTTATTGGGTTTGAACGTGGTTTTGCTAATTGCAGTAATTTTTCTTTTTGTATTGGTTTTTCAATTAAAATCTTCTTTAAGTAAAGGAGGGGTAACGAATACTAGTTCGCAGGCGACGGCAGCCCAACCAAATGGCCAAACTGACCCCAAGATAAAAATCGCTTATTTTGAATTGGATTCTCTTTCCAATAATTATACGTATTACAAGAATATCAGAAAGTCTCTTTCTTCCAAAGAAAATCAGATCAATTCACAATTGACCTCTCTGAAAAATGCGATCATTAATAAGGCTCAATATTATCAAGAAAAGGGCCCCAATATGAATCAAAATGAACAGATAGCGGCTCAACAGGATATGCAAAAATTGCAACAGAATTATGGAATGAAAGAACAAGAACTCACACAACAGTTCCATGACGAAACAAACAAGAAGCTATTGGATGTGCGTACACGTATCCAAAACTTTTTGAAAAGTTATGCCAAAGAAAAGGGCTACGCTTATGTGGTTGCGACTTCTGAGGACGATAACATATTTTACTATAAAGATTCGGTGAGAAATATTACGACTGAGCTTGTTAATGGTTTGAATAGTTTGGATAAAGCAGCTGATAAGCCTTCTAAATAGTCCGTTACAAAATTTTCAATAAAAAAGCCTGACTCATTAAGTCAGGCTTTTTTATATTTTATCAGTGCAGATTACCGATATTCCAATCAAAACCTTACATTTGTTATTTTTCGGGAACGTTCCCAATAAAACTTGCAATATGTTTAAATACTTATTACTAGTCACAAGTGTCATTTTTACGCTGACAGTATCAGCGCAACAGTTAGCATCGCCCAACCGTCAGTTTGTGTTGTTTTTCCATGTAGACCAACAAGGTCATCCTGTTTACGAACTTCAATACAAAGGAAAAGAAATCGTAGCGCCTAGTTACATGGGGTTGGATTTGCAACCTGAAGGAAAAAAGTTGACTTTCGAAAATGCAGGAGATACACAAAACAAAGGATCGGAAAAAAAAGTCAATTCCTTGTATGATGACTTTAAAATCGTCGATACGAAAAACAGTTCTTTTGACGAAACATGGAAACCTGTTTTTGGTGAAGTCAATCAGATTAGAAACCATTATAATGAAATGGCTGTCACGCTAAAGCAAAACAAGACAGAGAGAGTAATGCTTGTTCGTTTCAGACTATTCGACGATGGTTTGGGTTTTAGGTATGAATTTCCGGAGCAGAAAAAACTGGACTATTTCATTATCAAAGAAGAAAAAACGGAATTTGCTATGAAGGGTGACCACACGGCATTTTGGATTCCTGGAGATTTTGATACGGAAGAATACACCTATGCCAAAACAAAATTGTCCGAAATCAGAGCTAAGAATGAAAAAGGTATTGAAGGCAATGCATCGCAAACACCATTTTCCTATACGGGTGTGCAAACGCCACTTTTACTCAAAACAAATGACAATATTTACATAAGTATCCATGAAGCTGCATTGATCAATTACGCAGCTATGAACCTTGATCTGGATGACAAAAAAATGGTTTTCCATGCATTTTTGACACCTGACGCACAAGGAAACAAAGGACATCTTCAATCTCCATGCGTTAGTCCTTGGCGGACTGTGATTGCTAGTGACAAAGCTGGAGATATATTGTTATCCAAAACAATTTTGAACCTAAATGAACCTACTAAATATGCGACAACCGATTGGATAAAACCTATGAAATACGTTGGTGTTTGGTGGGAAATGATCACCGGAAAAAGCACTTGGGCTTATACAGATATAGACAATGTCCAATTAGGTGTTACAGATTACTCCAAATTTAAACCCAACGGTAAGCATGGTGCGACTACAGCAAACGTGAAAAAATATATTGATTTTGCGGCAGCTAATGGTTTTGATGGTGTATTGGTGGAAGGTTGGAATGAAGGATGGGAAGATTGGTTTGGTAAAACGAAAGACTATGTGTTTGATTTTGTGACGCCGTATCCTGATTTTGATGTAAAGGCTTTACACGCTTACGCAGAAAGCAAAGGTGTAAAAATCATCATGCATCATGAAACTTCATCATCTGTGCGTAACTATGAGAGACATATGGATACTGCTTATAAGTTCATGGTCGAAAACGGTTATAATGCGGTAAAAAGTGGTTATGTTGGCGATATATTGCCCAGAGGAGAAAAGCATTATGGACAATGGATTGTCAATCACTATCTATATGCGATAACCGAAGCTGCAAAACATCATATAATGGTTGATGCACATGAATCTGTACACATGACAGGTTTGCAAAGAACCTATCCAAATCTTTTGGCTCAAGAGTCTGCAAAAGGTACAGAGTATGAAGCATTTGGCGGAAACGCTCCCGACCACACGACTATATTGCCTTTTACTAGATTAATGGGTGGGCCTATGGACTATACGCCAGGAATTTTTGAAATGGATATAAGTAAAATTAATCCTGAAAACCATTCGCATGTCAATAGTACTTTGGCTAGACAACTAGCATTGTATGTTACATTGTATAGTCCATTTATGATGGCAGCAGATTTTCCAGAGCATTATGAAAAATTTAAGGACGCATTCCAATTTATAAAAGATGTACCTGTTGATTGGGATGATACAAGAGTTTTGGAAGCAGAACCTGGGGATTACATTACTTATGCCCGCAAACAAAAAGGAAAAGATGCATGGTTTGTCGGACGTACTAATGATGAAGAACCTAGACTGTCCAATATAACATTAGATTTTTTGACACCGGGCAAAAAGTACGTAGCAACTATTTACGCTGATGCTAAAGACGCCAACTATAAAACTAATCCGCAAGCTTATATTATCAAAAAAATAGAAGTGACGAGCAAAAGTAAAATATCACAGGCCTGCGCTCCTGGTGGAGGTTATGCGATTAGTATAGTTGGGAAATAAGAATATTATAGAAAGCCTCGATTATATTAATCGGGGTTTTTTTTACTCATGGAAATATATTTACTCAAAACTTGTATTTTTACGACATTTATCATTGGTTATGGTTAAGAAGAACATCAACATCAAAGAACTTGCAATAGCGCTTGGAATATCTACTTCCACTATCTCTAGAGCATTTCGGGATAACTCTGATATCAATCCGGATACCAAAGAAAAAATATTGGCCAAAGCAAAGGAGCTAGGTTATCAACCAAACATATTTGCCAGCAGCCTGCGTGACAAAGCTGCACGAACGATCGCCATTGTCTTACCCGAATTGGCCAACAATTTCTTTTCACAAGCTGTAAAAGGTATTGAACAGATTACAAGAGCGCATAACTATCATACACTTGTATATGTGACGGATAGTATTTACGAGAAAGAGGTGAGCATTATCACAGAATTGCAAAATGGTCGTGTGGATGGTGTAATTATGTCAGCAACAGGAGAGGGGAAAGACAGTGCCCATATTAGAAATCTTATGAAACTGTCTATTCCTATTGTTTTCTTCGATCGCACTTATGAAGATATAGATGTGCCTAAAGTGATTACAAATGACTACCAAAGTAGCTATGATGCGACAAAGGATTTAATTCAACGTGGGTGTAAAAATTTAGCCTTTTTGGTAATAGATGCGGAAAGATCTATTGGTCAAATTCGAACGAAGGGGTACGTCGATGCCATGAAAAATGCTGGTTTTAAAAAAGATGCCATTCAGATATTGGAATGTGACAACGACAGGGAAATTTCCTACGATATCATCCGAAATTTTATATTGGAAAAGAAACCAGATGCCATTATCACAGCCGTAGAAAGGCTTGCGGTAGTTACTTATCGTGTTTGTCTTAATGAAAAAATTGACATTCCCAACGCATTAAAAGTAATCGGTTTTTCAAGTTTGGAAATCGCTGATCTTCTTAACCCTTCCTTTTCTACCATCACTCAACCAGCTTTTGAAATGGGTAGAAAGGCTGCTCAGCAACTTTTTGT
>QFOI01000656.1 GCA_003241175.1 Pseudopedobacter saltans | reverse complement strand
AACGAATATGTGTATCTTTTGTTGTGCTGACATAATTTCTTTCTTTACGTTTTAAATGCAATCGTTTGAATTAATTTTGCAATACATTGAAAATCAATCTAGGGAACAAATGTACTTTATTTGTAATGCGATTGTAAAACATAATAGAATCCATTCTACGTTTGCAAAAACGCATCAAATATATTTAAATAATTGATTTTCAATACAATAAAACAAAAAATTCTACGATGCCCAACCGCACAACAGATGAAGTATTTCAATTAGTAAAATCGCTCGAAAAGAGCGAAAAACGCAATTTTAAGCTCTATCTAAAGCGGTTGTCGGGCAGCGAAGAGATGAAAACAGTCCAAGTTTTTGATTATATGGATAAATTGGAGGACGAAGAGGAATATGAGGAAGAGCAACTACTCCGAAAACTCCCAAGCATCAAAAAACAACAATTATCCAATATCAAAGCAAATCTGTACAAGCAGATTTTGGCTTCGTTGCGCATGGTTTTGGATGACAATATCGAAATGTATCTCAATGAACAGCTTGTCAATGCCAATATACTTTACGACAAAGGACTTTATCTCCAGAGTCTCCGCATATTGGATCGGCTAAAAGCTATTGCCAAAAACAATTTCCAAACCACCTATTGGCAACAGATTGTCATTTTTGAGAAAAAAATTGAAGCACTTCATATCACAAGAAGCATTGACAACAGAGCCGAGCTACTATCAAAGGAGATT
This sequence comes from Pseudopedobacter saltans, assembly GCA_003241175.1. Classification (GTDB taxonomy): domain Bacteria; phylum Bacteroidota; class Bacteroidia; order Chitinophagales; family Chitinophagaceae; genus Rhizosphaericola. The sequence continues at coordinate 745 of QFOI01000656.1, read as the reverse complement.
GAGGACATCAATTGTAGATTGACTATGCAAGGACGTCTGTCCAACCTTTCGCTGCAACTTTACGGTTGGTACATCAAGATGGGACATGCTCGTGACGAAAAAGACGAAATGGCTGTCAAACTCTTTTTTGAAACGAACATGCCAGCATTAAGCCTCGCGGACCTCAGCTTTTATGAGAAGATGTATTATTACCAAAGTCATTGTTGGTTTTATTTCATATTGCAGGATTTCAGGTTTTATTTTAGGAATGCTCAAAAATGGTTGGACCTTTTTGATGACAACCCACAAATGAAGGAAATCGAAACAGGTCAATATCTAAAAGCTTTCCATAATCTTTTGAGTGCACATTTTGACACCAATAATTTTGAACGATTTGACCAGACACTGGAGCGATTTAGAGCATTCACAGAAACGGAAACTGCCAAGAAAAATTTCAATATACGTGTTCAGGTTTTCACGTATTTTACCATTGCCCGGCTCAACCAGCATTTCATGCACGGTACTTTTTCGGAAGGATTGCTTTTAGTTCCAGAAATAGAATCCGACCTAAAAACCTATAGGTTGCACATGGATCGTCATCGTGTATTGGTTTTCTATTATAAGATTGCCTGTCTCTATTTCGGAAGTGGTGACAATGACAACTGTATACTTTTCTTAAACAAGATCATTCACATAAAATATAATCTACGTACAGACTTGCAATGCTATGCCAGACTATTACATCTGATTGCACATTACGAACTAG
>QFOI01000655.1 GCA_003241175.1 Pseudopedobacter saltans | reverse complement strand
CAATAAAGTAGAGAAAAGCTTTATGGACACTGTTTAAGGAATTCTTGGAAGGTTTTAAAATTATTAATCGAGTAATTGATGAATGATATTGCATTAAAGGTTGAAAATGTATCCAAACAATACAGACTTGGTACTGTAGGTACGGGTACGTTAAGTCAGGATTTGAACCGTTGGTTTGCAAAAGTACGCGGTAAGGAAGATCCATTTTTGAAAATCGGGGAAACCAATGACCGCACAAGCACAGGCAACTCTGATTTCGTGTGGGCGCTGAGAGATTTGAATTTTGAAATCAAGAAAGGCGACGTTGTTGGTATTATTGGTCGCAATGGCGCGGGTAAAAGTACTTTGTTGAAATTGTTATCAAAGACAACACTTCCTACAACAGGTAAAATAAAAATTAATGGCCGTATCGCCAGTTTATTAGAAGTTGGGACTGGATTCCATCCTGAATTAACTGGACGTGACAACATCTTTCTCAATGGTGCCATATTGGATATGACCAAAAAAGAAATCCAATCCAAATTTGACGAGATTGTTGATTTCGCAGGTGTAGCACGTTATGTTGATACTCCTGTTAAGCGTTACTCATCTGGGATGTATGTGCGTTTGGCGTTTGCTGTGGCTGCACATTTGGATCCAGACATACTAATTGTTGATGAAGTCTTGGCCGTAGGAGATGCAGAGTTCCAGAAGAAAGCTATTGGAAAGATGAAAAGCGTGAGTGAAGAAGGTGGGCGTACAGTTCTATTTGTAAGTCACAATATGGCAGCAGTGAGTAGCTTGTGTAATTTATCAATTTTTATGAAACAAGGTTCTATACATGATTTTGACCTCACTTCTAAAATTATTGATAAATATATATCATCAGATAGCAATTTCGATGCGGAAGTAAAAAATTCTGATATCATAGTAACCAAAAGATCTTCAGTAGCCAATTTTAAGGCGGTTAGGTTGATGTCATCCGTAAGAGGTGTTACGTCCAATTTTGCAATAGATGAAGAAATAATTATCGAATTTGAGTTTGAAATATTAGAAGATGGCGCAATGGTTAGTCCAAGTATTCACTTATTGAGTAATATGGATAACTGCATTTTGGCTACATTTAATGCACCTTCAGCTTCCTTAACATATGATGCGTTATATAATCGCCCATTAGAAAGGGGAGTTTATCGATCGGTGTGTAAAATTCCTCCTAATTTTTTGAACAATAAAAGTTATTTTCTAAGTTTTTTCCTTGTGCCTAAAGATCCGAGCGATATAGGCATCGCTGAAAAAGTTATTTCTTTTACGATAACTGAAACCGGTGAAATGAGAAAAGAATATACAGGCGATTGGTGGGGTGATGTGCGACCTAGATTAGCTTGGCGTACGGAAAAAATACAATAACAACTTATTATAAAATGAAGAATACTAAGAGTTAGTGAAATCTTTGAATCTAAAGATAATTGAAGTTTTAAAACCGCTAGAAGATGTTGTTTC
>QFOI01000654.1 GCA_003241175.1 Pseudopedobacter saltans | reverse complement strand
ACCGCTGTCTGCCCAAATTGGCTTCCGTGATAATATCATCGTCCCATAGACGAACCTGTAACCCTGCGTGTCCTAATTCCGTTAGGCTGTGGCTCATTTCCATTAAAGCGGTCAGCACCTTTGAGCCTGTGCCACCAGCACCAATCAGATTGACTGCTATCGGGTTAGTAGGGCTTATTAAATAGTTGTCTGTAAAATGAACGGCTGTTTTTACTGTTTCCATTACAATAGATTTTTAAGGGTTTTGTTAATGGGTTTCAATACTTCTTTTGGAAAGGGTTTATCGGTGTTTACAATGTCTTTCCAAAGGTTCACGCAATTGCCTTTTATCGGATTATGATTGCCTAACAAATGGCTGAAATAGGAATTGAAAAAGTAATACTCCCAAGCCTGTATAAATTCTTCTACCGAAGCGGATTTCTTAATATCAACGCTTACCGTTCCCATACATACTTTGCCGTCTTCATAGATGTTGAAATAAGGCGTATGATGCAATTTTGTCCTTTCTGTTGGTCTTCTATCACTTGAAAGGGCATATACACTCAAACCGTTTTTGCTCGCTTTCCAAAGCATTGGTGGCACTTGTGCTATTCCGTTTGGAATTTGCAGACTATCCACAAAATACAGTTGCCTTTGCTGTGCTTTAGTGTACCAAATTACCGAACCTTTATCCGCATTGGGATTGATTTGTAAAATATTGGTCGGCAAAATTCCGTTTGATTTCAAAAAAGCTTTGTTCTTTTCCTGTTCGGTATTGAGTGCCTTTGCCAATACGTTGGCTTCCTTTACGGTCAAAGGGTGTGCATTGATAGGATTGCCGTTGCTGTCCATATCAAAATGCTCTACATATACATCGGTATTGCTTCCTTTGGTTTCATAGAATACCAAAGCGGATTTTGGGTGGTACAACGTGCCGAAGTCCTGTGTTATATCATTAATCGTTTCCATAGTTCCAATTTTTAAAAGGTGTGTAAAATGTCGCTTAGGCTGTGCAGTAATGTAAATAGTCGGTTTTCAAAACAGAGGTTGTTTGCGGTTATATCCCTGCCGTCAAACATTTTTTCAATAATGGGTTCTTCCATTTGTCCGTACTCCTGTATTTCGGTGTTGACCGATTCTATAAGACTTTCATTCAGCCAACCTTTATGGTCTGCATAAAAGGATATGTACTTTTCCATACCGATAATGTTTTCCCTGTCTTCTTCCGATGCTTCTCCATTGGGTTTGGCGTTGCGGAAAACGTTTTCATTCGGATAGATCTGATAAATGGCAAAGGCTTCTTTTGCTACGGTCAAGCACTCATTATCAAAATCGTCTTTTACTTTAAAGCAATTGATACGCTGTTCAAATAAGGACAAATTAATGCGGTTGTAAATCCGTTGCTCCATATAATCCCCAATGTATTCCGCTTGTTTGATTTCGGCAAGATAAACGGCTGTTTGCTCGGTTTGGTCATCCATTTCCACCCAATCGTTCATCATTTCGTA
>QFOI01000653.1 GCA_003241175.1 Pseudopedobacter saltans | reverse complement strand
ATCGGCTGTTGAGATATTGGAAACTGGCAGAAGGATAACAGTTGAAGATTGTATTTCTCAAAATCCAATATCCGAAATTGGTGGACAACGTCGCTATACTTTTTTTACTAGAGGACAACAGACTTTGTTTCAAAGATGTTACGCTGCTGGCGGCTATCATGATTTTTCAGTAGGATTTACTGCAGCTGGTCCAAATGCCTTTGTACAGTGTGAATCCGAGAGACCTTATAGTTTTTCTGGTACGATGGATAAATGGGCTTCGGGCGTTTTGTTTGATGTTGTTTCGGTTGATGGTAATGCGATAAGGATTCGAAATAGAGAACAAGATGGTCGTGGTGCTGGTTGGTCTGGAGCCAATTGTCTACTATGGAATTGCACTGCGGCGATGATCGATAACTATAAACCTCCAACTGCGCAAAATTGGGCTTTAGGTTCGTGGAGCCAATTTGCTGGTAATGGTTATTGGAACGAATCCAATAATAGTTTGAATCCTAGAAGTTTCTTTTATACACAATTAGCAGAGCGTTTGGGTAAAAAGTCGGATAATCAATCTTTTATAATGGACATTTCGACGGATGCATCTAGTAGTCCGTCAATAGCAGTTGCGCAAGAGTTGACGGCTGAAGCTGTCAAACCAAAAGCCTTGTTGATTAATTGGATCAAACAAGCTTCTGAACACAATACAATAACAGTAAATGTAGGAAATGTAAAGGTTTTTGATAGAGTTGTAAAACACGGTCCTATTATCGTGGAACATAAAATGAAGGTCAAAAACGCTTGGTTAGTCAATGAGAATGACGAAGTATTGACAGGGACGATACAGGAAGTCCCTTGGTGGACGGGCGGAGTTGAAGGAGATGATTTGGCTCAAGCAAAAAAGAAATTAGCCATAACGCGTTTTGTCCCAGGAAGAGTAGGACAAGGGTTGACAGATGATATCCAAGAAGTAGTTGATTCAATGGTTTCAAATAATATAGTTGGATTGAATCAACACTATGCACTTTGGTACGAAAGAAGACGTGATGACCATGAAAGAATTAGAAGAATGGATGGCGACGTTTGGCCTCCATTTTACGAGTTACCATTTAAGAGAAGTGGAGTTGACTCCGCATGGGACGGTTTGAGTAAATATGATCTTACCCAATATAATCAATGGTATTGGTGGCGGATGAAAGAATTTGCATCAATAGGAATAGCTTCGAATAGAGTTTTGTTACATCAAAATTATTTTCAACATAATATTATTGAAGCAGGGGCACACTATGCAGATTTTCCTTGGCGCACGGCAAATAATATTAACAATACGGGATTTAATGAGCCGGTCAATTTTGCTGGAGATAAACGCATCTTTTATGCAGAACAGTTCTATGATATCAATCGGCCCACTAGGAAATTATTGCATCAACAATACATTGAAAAATGTCTAGATAATTTTAGAGATAATTCCAATGTAATACAATTTACAGGAGAAGAGTTTACTGGTCCTTTG
>QFOI01000652.1 GCA_003241175.1 Pseudopedobacter saltans | reverse complement strand
CGATGAGACTAACAACATAATGCTTGATGCCAATAAGCGAATCATATACATTTTTTATAGTTTACTGATTAATTAGTGGACATTCGTAAAGGAATATTTCCAATTTGTTTTTGATAATAAGCTACCAAAGCTTTTTTGTCGGTTTCCCATTTTGCCCATTGGTCTTTGGTAAGGATATTTTTTACTTGTTTCTGATATTTGTCACGGATGCCTTTAAGCGTGCGCCATTTTAAAAAACGACTTTTATCTGATTGTACGATGGGCTGCATTTCCGTTAACCCATTCGTGATGATTTGATGCATTTGTTGCGCCTGTTTTTCATTCAAACCAAGAAGAACATGAATGCTGTCTGTCAGCATGTTGGTTTTTGTAGGGATATCCATTTTCCTGAATTCAGAAATGCTTTGTGCATCTGATTTTGTAAATGCTGCCATCAAGATGAAGGCTAGCAGGAAGATTTTAGTTTTCATGATGGTTTATTTAAAAAGTAATAGAATAGGAATTGCCATTGTCTAACACAAGTGTTGCCTGATCGTTTCCGTTAAAAGTCACCGTTGCACCACGAGTAGAAGATTGTCCGCCTGATGCGCTTCCAACAAAAGACACTGCTGCAGTTCCTGATAAAATCGTATTGGTCGTTTTGTCTACGGTCAATGAGGTAATGGTGAATTGCACGTCAGACGTAATTGATCTTTGCACATAGACATCAGATTGTTGTGTTCCTTTTCTCTCATAGGAACCATTGAAAATATAACTGGAATAAGTGGGTTGCAACTGAGTTACAATCAAAGAACCATGCGCACTGTCAGAAGAGGACATTTTAGCAGAAGAATAACTATTGGCCCCGCTATACGTTAACGTTAGAGTGGACGGTGCATAGTTGGTGCAAGTGATCGTCCTGGACAATGCCAAACTATAATTATAACTCACATTCGTTCTTGAGCCGGACTTAGAAACGCTGGTGTCTTTGCTTTCTCCGCAAGAAATAGTGGCCTTACTTGGAACTACAATCACCGACATGGTGGCAACCTGATCTGTAAGTCCTCCATTCACGGTTGCATCCGTAATAACTGCCGCCGTTTCATCGTCCGTTATTGCGGTTGAATTATCTACTGCATTGTCGTTTTTCTTACAGGAGGATACCAGTAATGCGCCTGACAATGTGAGCGCGAGCCATTTTGCTGCTTTGAATCTGAACTGTTGCATCGTTTTAAGTTTTAAGAATAACAATTGAATTTTACAGTACAAAACTGCAATGAATCATATTTTAAAACAATGCTCAGACCGGTGAAATGACTTTATTAAGGGGTGAAGTATAGAATGAACAGCGGATTTTCTTAACCCATCTCCACCCAATCCTTGAACGGCGTTACTTTCAGTCGGCTGACAATCGGTTTTTCTTCGTGCTGCACCCGTAAGTGAAGAAAAACTTTCCGGTTAAAAAAAGGCTCTATGGACAACACGTTGTTTCGATGGACAATCATTTGCCGAT
>QFOI01000651.1 GCA_003241175.1 Pseudopedobacter saltans | reverse complement strand
AAATGTAAAAATATTGCGTATCAATCCAGATGATGCCATGGGAGGGACTGTTAGTCAATTGTTTGGATCAGTGCGATACGTTCCCCTGGAGACAACTGCTGATTGCTTATTTGGTGGTGTGACTCATTTACAGGTGAGTACGAATTTTTATGCTTTTTACGATATGGATACCAAGCATATTTATGTATTTGGTCGCGATGGAAAATTCAGATACAAGATTGGGCAACTATACATCAATATGGATCTCAATTTTTTCTCTAGTTTTTGGCTTGACCCTAAGAATGAACATATTCGGATTCCTCATTCTAGACAATTTTCTGATCAAAACAATTTTACATATCAAACGGCGGAGTATGATACTACGGGTAGATTGATTTATGATCAAGACTTGTCTAATCGGTTTTCGCAATCCTACCTTGTATTAGGAAATGGAGATTATATACTGCCAAGTGAATCGGATATCAAAGACTCCATTCGTTTTGTACATATAGCAAAAAATGGAATGGAGCAAAATGTAGATTTCTATTATTCACATACTCCCAATCCATATGTATGGCAATGTGTTTCTGGTGGCAATGCGGATGGCGTTTTGTGGAGTCGACGCATAGATTACACGCTGCAAAAAATGGATAGGAAAGGAACTTCGTCACAGTTTAGATTGGTATTCCCACAATCATTGATGTTGGATATTGATTTTTATAAAGATACTGTTATGCTTAAAGATCGTCAACGAATAGATCGCTATTTTTCTAGTCATAGTGAGAAGATTACATCATTGGGCGTACCTTCTCAAAGTGGAGATTATATGCTGTTTTCCTGTATCAAGGGAAACGATTATATTGGTTCTGAATATCTGTATAGTCTAACTTCTGAAAAGTTATATTCATTGGAACAAATATCTCCTGATAGTGCCAATAGTTTTCTGCCTATCGTCTCTTATCCAAACCAAGTAAGTGCTTTTGATAATTCGACTATCTTTACGGTTGTGCCATCGTTTTTAATGTTTACAGCTATGGAAGCCAATAAGCAAAGAAATCCTACTTATCCAAAAATATTGCAAACCTATTTTTTACAAAACAATCGAAAAAGTAATCCGGTCATTGTTGAATTAAAACTAAAATCAAGTCTATGAAAAAAGTAATCCTTTTTCTTTTTGTTGCTTTTATGGCTCGAAATATGTCTGCGCAAAATGTACAAACGCTGCGGATCGATCCTGAGAGTGCCGTCGGTGGTAACGTGACTGACTTTTTTGATTCTGTGACGTATATCCCTTTGGAGACAACAAAAGATGTCTTAATAGGTGATATGCAACATTTGCAGGTAAGTAAAAACTACATTTATTTTTCGAGCAGGGATAGTAAATGTATATATGTATTTGATAAAAGTGGAAAATTCGTTGCCAAGATAGATCGTCTTCCACATGCATTAGGCGGAGAGAGGTCCATATCGGTTGGGTTCTTTTTCGGCAATGCTGTTATAGATCTTCATAAGGATT
>QFOI01000650.1 GCA_003241175.1 Pseudopedobacter saltans | reverse complement strand
AGTATTGATATTAAAAATTCGGCTTCGATTGAGGAATTTATAAAGGCGTGGGAGCATTATTTTTTCAAGTCCTATTTCAGCCATTCATTATGCGAAAACTTGACTAAAACAAACATTGTAAACCTTTGGAAAGACCTTATCAATACGGATAAACCTTTTCCGAAAGAAATATTAAAAAAGAACAACAAAACCCTTAAAAATCTATTGTGATGAATACAGCAAAAACAGCAGTTCATTTTACGGACAACTATTTACCCAACCCTACCAATCCGATTTCGGTAAACCTTATCGGAGCAGGTGGTACAGGCTCAAAAGTATTGACCGCCTTAATGGAAATAAACGAAAGTTTGATAGCATTAGGACACGCAGGGTTGCAAGTCCGCCTTTGGGATGATGATGTTATCACGAGTGCCAATTTGGGCAGACAGCGTTTTGCAGAAAGTGAAACAGGATTATACAAATCCGTTGCTTTAATCAATCGTTGCAACCGTTGGGCAGGTACAAATTGGAAAGCCGAAACCCGAAAATTTGAAAAAGATAATTTTGGAAGACCACCCGAAAAAGCAAGGGCAATTATTACTATTACATGTGTGGACAATGTACAGGCGAGGTTTGGTGTTGCTGAAATCCTTAAAGAAATAAACTACCGCAGACATTACCAAGATGAGCCAAAATATTGGTTGGATTTTGGCAACAGCCAAGATACAGGACAAGTGCTACTATCTACTATCGGAGAGATAAAGCAACCCAATTCGGAGAAATACCAAACGGTGGCAAGCCTGCCATTTGTTACCGATGAATTTGGCGAATTGCTGAAGCAATCAGAAGCGGAGGACAACACGCCAAGCTGTTCACTTGCCGAAGCGTTGCAACACCAAGAGTTGTTTATCAATTCGTCATTGACCCAAATGGGTTGCTCCCTGTTATGGGGCTTGTTCCGCAATGGAATGACACCCTACAAGGGATTTTTTCACAATCTGAAAGACTTCACTACCCACCCGATTAAGGTCGCTTAAACGCCAAAATCGGCGGGCAAAAAGACACACCTCCCGATGGTCGGGCAGTCTTTTTGCGGTTTAAAATAGGTGCAACCCCTTTGCCAAAATGCACCGCTCCACAAATTCCCTTTCCTTACATTTTACCCAACAGGTTGCGAGATTTTTGCGTGGGATATTCGGTATCCCAAAGATTGGTTTTGGAACTGACTTCTTTTCTTTTCACACAGCGACCAAAGAAAAGAAGCAAAAGAACATCGCTTTATTAGAACAGATATTTTATGTTGTTGTGATTGGACGGCTACTTATTGCCAAAATATTCCTGTGCAATCTTCGCTACGCCCATACTAAAATATCTTCCGTTATTGGCAACCGTATCAATGGCTTTTTTGAAATCGTCCGTATCGCTACCGATGAGCAGATAACCTACAAAACCTATCTCTAAAAGAGGTTTTACGGCTTTTTCGCTGTCCTTATCGCTGAAAGCAATCAGTTTCACA
>QFOI01000649.1 GCA_003241175.1 Pseudopedobacter saltans | reverse complement strand
CCGCCACTTCGCCAATGAGTTTTCCGTTGCCTGTAATTTTTGGTGACTGCCGACTAACCCAATAGAAATGACAAAACGTGTAAGTTATATTATTTTTATTCTTCTTGTCTCAGCTAAATTATTTGGACAAGATAAACTTTCAAAAGCTGACAGAATAAATTTATATGCGTATCAAATTGACACAGTAAAGACAAAAATAGACTCATTCAAATTTTCATTTGACAGTATACAAGTTGACGTTAAAACAAGGAATAACAAAATTGCGACTACAAATTTCTTTGAAAAAAGCAAAAGTCGTTTGACTGTTGACTACTATTTTAAAGACAATGAATTGGTACTTATAAACGTAGTTGAACAATGCCCACAATTCGATGACTTACATTCCTATTCGGTTTTCTATTACGACAAAGAGAAATTAATTGCCGAAAAATATAGACACACAATTCGACCTTGTTTGGCAATTCCAATGGACAAGAATATTTATGAACTATATGGTTACAATCCAGCATTAAATAGCGAATTTTTAAAAGTTTTTGTAGTTAGACTACTTAAAAAAATTAAAACTACAGGCAACAATTCATTGGCGCAATGGCGGGTGAAGTACTAAATCTCAACAATTGTACTACTATTCCGCCGAATATGTTTCACATTCGCTTTTTTAAATTAATTTAGCTTCGTGAAAACACATCGGCTCACTGTCGTGCAAATTTGAATCTTTCAGCCCAAATTTGTCCGCCACTATCGCCAATGAGTTTTCCGTAAGCTGCCATTATCCAAACAATATACCTTCAAAAATTATGTCCTGGACAAATAAAAGAATTTTAGTTCCTATAGTATTGTTTACCTCAGCAATTTATTCGTGCAATTCAAATAACATAACGGAAAAACAAAACACTCAAACGATCGATACTAATGAAATACACTTAAACACAATCCAACATGATACATTAAGTGCTGCTCAATTAGAAAAAATAAAGAAAATTCAATCTACTTTTTCAGAAGTAAATCCTAGTACTTTAGACGAAACTATTACAGATTTTAAGAGAGACCGAAATCCAGACAACGAAATAGCAATTTGGTTAGCGATGGCAAACGCTTATGAAAAGTTCACGACAAAAAACAATTTGGACCTTGATAAGAAGAAAGAAGCGTACAAATTAATACTTATGCGGTCAATGGAAAGCGAAGAAAATGCTAAGGTAAATTCAAACTTGAAATTGTTAACTCCCAAAGAAATTTCAGAAATTTTGAGCTATTATGATTTAGAAGCAAAACCAATAACAATTGAACAAAAATAACGGCAGCTTACACATCATTGGCGCAATGGCGGGTTTGGTACTAAATCTCAACATTTGTACTACTATTCCGCCGAATGTGTTTCACATTCGCTTTTTTGAATTAATTTAGCTTCTGTGAAAACACATCGGCTCACTGTCGTGCAAATTTGGATCTTTCAGTCCAAATTTGTCCGCCACTTCGCCAATGAGTTTTCCGTT
>QFOI01000648.1 GCA_003241175.1 Pseudopedobacter saltans | reverse complement strand
CGTTTGGACAAAAACCCATCCAGATTGGTATATGAAAGATGCAGACGGCAGTTTTCATAAAGCCAGCGGAATGGACGACATTATAGAACTAGACTACTCCAACAAGGAAATGCGTTTGGCGATGATAGAGGCGATGAAATATTGGGTAAAAGAAACTAATATTGATGGCTTCCGATGTGATCTTGCAAGTTGGGTAGAAGTTGACTTCTGGCAACAAGCCAGACCAGAGGTAGAAAAAGTAAAACCTCTTTTCTTCCTTGGCGAGTTTGACGAATTAGAATCTCCGGACTATGGTAAAGTTTTCGATGCCAGTTACAGCTGGAAATGGATGCATCTTTCTCAGGATTTTTATCAAAAAAATCTTCCTCTTTCTGATCTGAAAAACCTACTGGAACAATATTCTAAAATTGGAGATAACTCTATGAGAGCCTGGTTTACAACCAATCACGATGAAAACTCATGGAACGGAACCGAATATGAAAAGTATGGTGATTTTGCCCCAGCTTTAGCCGTATTTTCCGCTACCTGGAACGGTGTTCCTTTGCTCTATTCTGGGCAGGAATTGCCTATGAAGGCTAAGCGTTTAGAATTTTTTGAAAAAGATCCTATTCCGTGGACCGGAAAATATGAACTGGAGAATTTTTACAAAACATTACTTACTCTTAAATCTGAAAATCCAGCTTTGCGGGGAGGTGATCCAGCTGTTACAACCTATTGGATAAACACCTCTGCCAATGATAAGATTCTTGCTTATCTCAGAAAAAATGGTGATAAAGAAGTTCTGGTACTCATCAATACAACTAAAGAAAATGTCAATATGAAAATACAAGATGACCATCTAAATTCCAATTATAAAAATGTTTTTTCGGGTGAAAAAAATACATTAATAAACGGATCAGATATCAGCCTTGGATCTTTTGGCTATATGGTTTTTGAAAAATAAACTGAACAATTAATTAATAAAACAATCCCTTTCCACGTATGGAAAGGGATTATTGTTATATCGCTATCACGAAAAAAATTTATTTATTCTGTCCTGGCGCAAATGGTCTAGCAGATTTGGTTCCGTAAATCTTTTTCGCTTGTCCTGGAGGGACTGATTTTCCACTTACCGTTCTAGCACCTGCTGTAGTTCTTACTTCACAAGATATGATACCAAGAGAGAAAACAACAAGTGAAAGATAAATTTTAAATGATTTCATAACTATTTTTTGTACAGAATCACAAATCTGATACCAATCACATTTCCTTCTTTAAAAACTTAGCTGTCAAACTCTTTTTAGATTTAATTACTTCTTCCGGTATTCCTTCTGCAATAATTTGTCCGCCGTGTTTACCACCTTCTGGACCAACATCTATGATATGATCAGCGAGTTTAATTACATCCATATTATGTTCGATGATGATGAACGAGTTCCCTAAGTCTACCAATTTTTTGATCGCGTCCATCAGGATTTTCACATCTTCGAAATGAAGTCCGGTTGTTGGTTCATCTA
>QFOI01000647.1 GCA_003241175.1 Pseudopedobacter saltans | reverse complement strand
CTTTATACTAAACTCTAATTCCGTTATATTATAATTTGTGGACGCTGTACCTTGAATATTCCCATTAGTAGAGGTATAGTATGATTGAGAAATTGAATAAGATCCGGCTGGAAAATTGTTATAGGGTCTTGGAGGCGCCCCTAATTGCAGTATGCCATTACCATTACTAAGACCATCAGAATTTGTATAATAAGCATTATATATACCATCACTTAATCCCTTTTGATCATAAATAGCAACATTACCATCCATACCGTCCATACCTGACATTACAAAGGCCGCTCCCTCAGCAGTACTTTCTGCCTTAGTTGGATCATGTACAACATTCGCATCCGCAACAGTGTGCCACAAAGGTAGGCTACTACCGCTACTAAAGAAAGCATTGTTCCGATCATATTTATCATAGCTCGGCCTATCAGCACCACCGTCTCCACCAGCTCTCGCACTTGGAGCAGGCATAGGATAACCATTTTGAGGAATATCAGAAGTTTCATCTACACATATATATTGCAAAAAGGTATGACCATTATTGTTCGAGGTCAAACTACCAGAATAAACCTGAAACCTGATTCTGTAGACATCTTGAGCATGCGATATCACAATGCCTTGTCCTATGGTAGCTGCAGGCGTCCCATCATTGTGCTTCCATTGCCAATTACCAGGCTGAGATCCGGAAGCCAATACAAATTTTGAAAGTACTAAACACAGTACAAGAGTAAAGATAGATTTCATAGAATTTTTTTTTAATGTTCTGTTTTAGGTTTTGAAATAATTAGGTGTTTATGGTTAATAATTGTACACTTTATCTTTATTGTACAAATGTGATCTAAAAAAAAAGAAGTAAAACAATAACAAAAAAATATATTGACATCTATAAATAAGTAAACACAACTATAGTCAATCTTAAAGTAATTAACCATATAGTAAATCTTTTAAACAAAGAATACCAATGCTAAAAAATCAACATCACCAACACTCTTGCATTCATTTCTAAAAATTAAGAAGTCAGAACTAACTAGATACAATGTGACACATCTTCACCCCGATTTTCCACTGAAAGAGATAAGCCTTTCTTAATTCTAGTTAATGCCTCTGCCGTTATTCCTAGATAAGAAGCAACATCTTTGTTAGAAAATACATTGACATAATCTCCATAAATCTCCTTGAACTTTAAATAGCTCAATGCTGCAATGGGATATTTTGTTAACAACATCACACGTTCTTCATGTGTGCGTATATAAGAAACAAGGATTTCATATATTTTAAATTGCAAGCTCGGAACACTATTAAGTTTTTCAAACAAAATCTTTTTCGAAAATGAAAAAATAATGCACGGTGTTATACATTCAACAGTAAGTCGACTAGGAAATTCCAAAAAAACAGAATCAATATTAGCCATAAAATTGTTATCCGTATAAAAAAGATCTACGATTTGCTTGTCACCATATTTTGTGTAACCTCTTGCCGCACCTTTTAGCAAAAAATAAATATTGTTGTCAGTGC
>QFOI01000646.1 GCA_003241175.1 Pseudopedobacter saltans | reverse complement strand
ACATCGGCTAATCTCAGCGGACAGAAATCCCCAATGAAATTCAGCGACATCTCAGAAGAGATCAGGAAAGCCGTTGATTATGTTGTGGAAGATCCAGATAATAAAGTTTCAGAATTTTCCGGTTCGTCTGTGATAAAAGTTTGGAACAACAACCAAATCAAGATCCTAAGAGAATAAAAAACCGGCGGATGACCTTTTGCAAGACCATCCGCCGGAAAATAAACTATGAAAAAAAACTACTTTTTGTATTGACTCTAGTCTCAAAAAGAATACCGCGCACATTTTCGTAGCAAAATGTCTGATTTTCAATAATTAAAATAAAATCAAAAGACAAAAAGTCTTGAAATTCAAAAAAATTGAATTTGATATTTTTAATACCTAAGACAAAATTTCGAAAAAACTTATCTTTGCGGATGATTAGCAAACTATGAAAGAGTTTATTATTCTATCAAAAGTTTTTCAAACCACATAGCCACATAGAAATATTAGTATCAAATTAAAAACGTAATTAATAACTTCTATTTTTCCTTTTAAATTAAAAGACAACTATGTGCCTATGTGGTTAATCAATTTTTACTTCTGATAAGAATAATATCTTGCGCCTTTCAGAACCGGACTTTCTTTTTCAATTCTTGTCAATCCAAATCCTTTATAATTTGGATTAACAGAAGAATCTAATTGTTTGCGATGTAATTTCTCATAAGTGTCGAAATCAATTGCTAATCTCTTTGTCAGATTTTCGAACAGATTCCATTTTTCCACGACAGATTTCCATTCAGGAGAGATTTTCCCTACAAAAACTTTTGATTTGGAACCACTTCCGTAAGCCAAGAAACCAATTTCTTTCTCCGTCAAATCTTCATTTTCGTTAAACGAAGTTTGTAGTGCAGACAACAGCGCCATAAAAATAGAAGCCGTGTACATATTGCCGATTTCGGAAGAAGCTCTTTGAGATTTTTCAATTTTTTCATTAATGAAATTGATATAATCTTCGTCCGAAAGTTCGGGTGTCAGTTCTTTAGACATCAGGTAATCGTAAATTTCCTTTTCTGTCTTGCCCAAGCTTTTCTGTATATCTTTATTTTGAGACATAGCTACAGCATATGCTTCTGTAACATAATGATATCTTCTGTCGGAACGAGTTACATTGGTGATATTCCAGATAGCATTAGATCCGGGACCATTTTGCAAAGTTCCGCGCGTCAATCCATAAGTATAACGGCCTGGGTGAGAAGTTCCATCTGCTTCTTTGATGAAATTCTCCGGCTGATACTTTGCATCGTTAAGCTTATATCCCAGTTTTTTCTCTTTTTCATATTGAGCAAGTAATGAATCATCGGGGATAGCATCAAGAAGCCCTGTTCCATAAATACCTATAGTTGCCTCTAAACGTACTTTATAAAAGTCGGGCATTGGAACATTGAATGCAGACCGATCGATTCTTACTTCAGGGTAGATAAGGCTGTATGTTTCTCCATCAGGAAACTTATTTCCAAACTCATCGGTATATTC
>QFOI01000095.1 GCA_003241175.1 Pseudopedobacter saltans | reverse complement strand
TTGATTTTCAGTGGGAGCTGAGGGGTTCGAACCCCCGACCCTCTGCTTGTAAGGCAGATGCTCTAAACCAGCTGAGCTAAGCTCCCTTTTTGTTGGGAGTGCAAATATAGGAGGCTGATTTTGAACTACAAAATTTAATATCAAAAAAAATTAAAGTGATGCCGCAATCTTCTTGAAAATGTTACTCATCTTAGGTTCTGCCGATTTTGCAGCCGCTAGGACTTCTTCGTGTGTAATCTCATCATCTGTATCTCGTATTCCCATATCCGTAATCACACTTATGGCAAATACCTCCATCCCACTATGTCTTGCAACGATCACTTCCTGCACTGTGCTCATCCCTACAACGTCCGCTCCTACCGCCTTAATCATGCGATATTCTGCGTGCGTTTCAAATGTTGGCCCTGTGGTCGCAAGATAAACACCTTCCTTAAGATCATATCCCAACTCAGAACCGATTTCCTTTGCTTTTGCAATGAGTTGTCTATTGTATGGCTCGCTCATATCAGGAAAACGAGTGCCTAGATTTTCTTCATTTGGACCGATTAAAGGATTGGCAACGAAGAAACTGATATGGTCATTGATCAACATAAGATCTCCTACTTTAAAACTGGTATTGACACAACCACTAGCATTGGAAAGGAACAAATGCTGAACGCCCAATAGTTTCATTACTCTTATGGGGAAAGCAATCTGTTGAGGCGTGTATCCTTCATAAAAATGAAAACGGCCTGCCATTGCTATTACCTTTTTACCTTCAAGTTCTCCAAATACAAGTTTCCCTAAATGACCTTTAACGGTACTTACCGGAAAATGGGGTATGTCCCCGTAAGGTATTTCTTTCTCTACTTTGATTTCAGAAACAAAGTTGCCTAAACCACTACCCAAAACAATACCTATGGAAGGAGGTTCCTTATATTGCGTTTGTATATATTGGACTGTCTCTTGTAGTTGATCCATTAATGCTGACATATTTTTTATCTTTTAACGGCTGCTAAGTTGCAATAAATTTTTAATTTTTCCATTGAGCCGCTCTTCTTTCAACAATTTTTCTACGGATAAATGCATTCTGTAACGCCAATAGAAATGTGCCACTTCTGGACGGTTGATTATATCCTCTTCCAATAAGGGATTTGCAGTTGTATTATCCATGGCTAATATGTCCTGAATCAAAAACACACTCCATAGTGCAGGCGACTGCAAATGGTTGAAAACAACTTGACTAACTATGTATTCATCGCAGATGGCGGGCGTCAATCCCTTGTCCAATAGTTGTGTCTTGTAAAACAGTTCTTTTATCGTGACACTTTCTCCATTCCACCAATTGCGAATAGGTGGCATATCATGTGTAGTTGGTGTAACAATATTTAAAAAACCTACATGTAATGGATTCGTAAAATGAGTGCTAATATCACTTGCCATACGCTGTACTTTCAGCCCTAGAACACCTAGTTGGTCCATAACGATCGGTACCGTATGAGGCACCATTCCTAAATCTTCACCACAGATCATCATATCCGTAGCTGAGGTAATGGCACTTAATTGTTTGTAACCTATCTTTTTCCAAAAATCATTTTGTCTTTCAAAATAATAGTTTAAATACAAATAGTATAGTTGCTTTTTTTCCCAATCGTCTAGATGTGCGTAAGAACTAGTTTCGTACAATACAAAACGGCAATGGTATTTTCCATGTATCTTGTCCGGAATAAACAGGACATTCGCCATTAGACCCAATAGGGATTTTTGCATCCAGTCATTGTGTGCATTGTACTCGAAATTGTCAAATTGTGCCTTGATTTTTTTCTGTGTATCAAAAGCCGGAATGAAAGAATACGTCCCATCACTTTCCAACTGTAGATATTCTGACTTGATGTAGTCAACCATATCTCCGAAAGTTTCGTTCAATATGGAATCGTTGATGAAAGGCTTACAATAGCGATTATACCTAAAGGGAATATTCCACTCTAAAAATTCACTTTCCTCAATAGGAATACAAGGTTGAAAGTATCCCAAAATCCCCTGCACTTGTTCTTCTGGAATGCTCCAAATACGGAAAAAGCCCAATATGTGATCAATACGAATGGCATCAAAATACTGAGACATGTTGGACAGACGACTAGACCACCAACTATAGTTATCTTTTTCCATCTCGTCCCATTCGTAAGTTGGGAAGCCCCAGTTTTGGCCATCTTTCGTAAAATAGTCGGGAGGAGCCCCAGCCTGCATAGTTGTATTGAAGAGTGTCGGGTATTGCCATACATCAGCACTATGCCTATCAACGCCTATTGGAATATCGCCTTTCAAAACAATCTGATTGTCATGTGCATATTGCACAGCGTCCAATAGTTGTTTGCTAAGGATGTACTGAACGTAAAAGCAGATAAGGATTTTGTCTTTCTTGGACTTGAAAAGCTGGTCAAAAATAGCGTCCGAGTATTGCGTAGCATCTTTCCATTCTTCGTAATTGGCATTTCCATACTCATCCCTAAGTACCGAAAAAGCTGCATATGCTTTTAGCCAGTTCTCATTTTTCTTGACAAATATTTTAAAATCCGAGGAGGCAACTGTTTCTTTTTTATAGAGTTTGTAAGCCTCCACTACAAGTTGCCATTTCAATTTATAAACAGACTCATAATCCAACTGAGACAGAGAATTGAGATTTTCTTTTTGGTCAAATAAAGTTTTGATGGAAGTCTTTTGCTTGTCCTCATCCGAAAACAATGCATCAAGATCTATATAAATAGGATGCAATGCAAATACGGAAATAGAGGAATATGGATAGGAATCTTTCCATGTTTTAGAAACTGTTGTATCGTTGATGGGAAGCAACTGTAACAATTTGAGTCCCACTGACGACATCCAGTCAACTATAGTCTTGATGGATCCAAGATCTCCAATACCAAAATCCTTTTCGCTACGTATACTGAACAAGGGAATATTGAGCCCCGCTCCTTTCCATCCTTTTTCATCCAAACGAATAAATCCATCATTTTGGACAACCAACCCTTTTTCGTATAGAGAAAAAGAATTACGGTTGTCTCCATTTTCAAGCGCTACTAATTCGTTGGTATCTTTGTTGTAGATGCCGTATTTGTATTTAATATGACTACTGAAATCCTTAAGGTTAAACAAACCTTTCCAGACTCTTGACTTGGAATCATATTGTAGTTTTTGGAAATCCTTATTGTCCCAAGCACCCAAAAACGGTTCTGAGCCTATTACACACACACCTTCGTTAGGTTTGAGATAAGCTACTTTAACTTGAAAAACGTGTGTAGTGGTGGTAGTTAGATCTTTAATTTTGACAGATAGGTCTCTTTGTATTAAAAAATCAAAAGGCTTTTTGTAATAAACGTTTTCGTGATAACCTGCATAACTCCAAAAGTCCCGTATAAACAAGAAAGGAAACTTTAGACTTTTTAACGAAATCCTTTTCTCTTCGTAGTCATCTTGAAAGCTACCATCCGTATTTTTGATATGGTAACGATAAGGGATATCTTCTTTAATCTGACTAGGATCTAACTCCAACTCTAATCTCCAATGGTCATTGTCATGATACACCATTTGTTTCAAAACGCTATCACCTAAGAGCAATCCCGAACTTGTTATCCAAATACTCTCACCAGGGTTAGTGTGGTATTGCAGCTCGAGTATAAGCCTTACTTTGTAAGATGTAGTTTTTGTTTTTACGATGGCTTCTCTTTTCGAAGAAGTTGGCTTTTCTGTTTTTTTCACCTTTACTACAGACGGTTTCTTTTCCTTGGCTGCTTTAGGCTCTTTAGGCTTGGCTATGTTCTCTTTATCGGTAACTATTTGTGGACTTACTTTCGTGGAAGTAGCCTTTTTTTTATTTTCAGTCGAAGTGACAATTTTATCTTCTACTTTTTTATCATTTTTGGGGGAGGCTTTCTTCATGATTTGCTACGATTGATTGATTCTGCCTACAAAATAACGTTTTATTGGACAACTTCACTCAATTGTATCTCAGAACTTATGGGAATCGATTTATTATTAACGTTAATTTGACTATGTATGAGCGTCTTCATTTTTCGACTATTGACAATGCCGGTAAATTGAGATACATGCAAAACGGCATTAGAACTCCCTTCGAAATGTGCCATGGCAACTGTAGAACCTTGCTGCACGGGTAATGTACGTTTGACGTACCCATTTACATTGACATATACAACCTTATTGAAAATTTTTTCCACGGAAAAAGTATCCACGCGCATGCCATCCTTATCTACCGCCATGGAATCTATCCAAGTTGTGCCAACCTTAACAGAATCTTTGAAATGAAATATGATATCAAGACGCTTTCCGATTGTATAATCATTACCAGACAATAAAGTACTTGTAATATACTCTGCAGCCTTGCGATGGATTTGTGATGAATCGGATTCCAGAATCTCACCAGTGGAGTCCACCAATACCTTATTGGATTCTCCTAAAATATCAGATAAAGGTTTAGCGAAAATGGTATCTTCAATATTGGCTAAAGTGTCTTTTTGAGAATCAAAAGACATTTTCACACCATTACTGGACAATTCGCTGTTAATGGCATCCAAAGTAATTTTGATAGCATATCTTTCTGAATCTTTGGAGAGAATGTTGTAATCCGTCTTCATGCTGGCGGACACCGCATAAGCGTATTCCTGACCATCCAAGACCATCTTTGTCGTTGCGGAAACATCGGACGTTTTCGTATAATGTGCATTGGGTTGCAGATGAATGGTGTTGTATTGGGCAAAAATCCAACTTGGGACGAATAAAAAAACAAAGAAAAATACCTTCTTGAGCTTCATTGCTAAAATCTACCTTTTCAAAAATAGGATACAATGCATGAATCCTGCCAAAAACAAAAGCCGAAAAGCAATATACTTAACGGCTTGTCGATATAAATACTTCAAAATCTAATTTCCATACTCACATAGGAACTTGATACGCATGATTTTCAACTGTTCCCAGTTAAATCCACCATCCGACAATTCCTCCTGTGCCAACTGCAAAGAAGATGTCTCACAATTACGGAAATAATCAATAATATCCTCTTGTTCATACTCATCAAGCATATCGTCGATGGCATAGTTTAGGTTAAGTTTTGTCCCACTTGCCGCAATAGTTTCCATTTCTTCCAAAAGTTCATGCAATTTCAAATCCTTATTGCGAGCAATTGTTTCCAAAGGAATCCGCTTGTCAACGTTTTGGATGATGTAGATTTTGTTGTTGCTCTTATTGGCGACGCTTTTTACGACAAAATCTTCTGGCTTTTCAATACTATTGTCCGTTACGTATTGCTCTATCAAAGTCATGAAAGGCTTACCATATTTTAAGGCTTTACCTTTCCCAACACCTTGACATTTTTCCAGTTCGGCTAAGGATGTTGGATACATGGTAGCCATATCTTGCAACGAACTTTCTAGGAAAATAACGAAAGGAGGAAGTCCCTTTCTTTTTCCTTCTTTTTGTCTTAGTTCCTTCAACATTTCAAAAAGGCGCTCATCCGTAGCAGCTCCTGCCCCACCGCCGTCTTCTTCTTCGTCACCATCGACCTCTTCGAACTGATTGTTTAATACTATCTTATAAGAAACTGGTTTTTTCAAAAATGTATCACCACTTGGAGTCAGTTTCAACAAACCATATTCTTCAATATCCTTTCTAATAAGATTGGACAATATCATCTGACTAATCAAGCTATGCCAATACAGATCATCTTTGTCTTTTCCACTTCCAAACAAAGGCAATTTCTCATGACGATACATCGTAATCTGTGGCGTAGCTTTTCCAAGCAAAAAATTGATAACATAGTCGATCCCAAAACTTTCACCCAATGCTTTGATAGATTTCAATACGGTTACCGCTTGATCTTTGGACTCGATCAACTCCTTGGGATGCAAGCAGTTGTCACAGTTACCGCAATTTTCATCTTTCCACTCCTCACCAAAATAATGCATCAATACCTTTCTGCGGCAAACAGAAGTTTCAGCGAAAGCCAATGTTTCGGATATTAGCTGCGCACCCACTTCCCTTTCACTTAGAGGTTTGTCGCGCATAAGATGTTCCAATTTGGAAACATCTTTGTGGGAATAGTACAATATACATTTGCCTTCCAATCCGTCACGACCTGCACGGCCTGTCTCTTGGTAGTAGTTTTCGATGGATTTTGGAATATTGTAATGAATAACAAAACGAATATCTGGTTTGTCAATACCCATTCCAAAAGCTATTGTCGCAACGATTACCTGCACATCTTCATTAAGGAATTGATCCTGACGATCCGCTCTTAGCTTAGCATCCAAACCAGCATGGTAGGCGACCGCTTTGATATTGTTGGCAACCAACAACTCCGCCAATTCTTCCGTTGTTTTTCTATTTAAAGTATAGATGATTCCACTTTTTCCTTTGTTCTGGGAAATGAAGCGAACAATACTCTTGATCGTTTGCTCTTTTTTCAATTTAGGTAGTACTTCATAATAGAGATTAGCCCTATTGAAAGAAGAAATATAGATATTGGGATCTTTTAGATCCAGATTTTTGACTATATCGCTCTGCACTTTGGGTGTTGCAGTCGCATTCAAAGCGATAATGGGAAGGTCGGGATTGATGATTTTCATCATCTCGCTTAGACGACGATATTCCGGACGGAAATCATGTCCCCATTCAGAAATACAGTGCGCTTCGTCCACTGCAAAAAAAGACAATTTCAAATCTTTGAAAAAGTCAAGATTTTCCTGTTTTGTCAAGGTTTCTGGTGCAACATACAGCAGTTTGGTCTGTCCAGACAACAGATCTTCTTTTACCTGCTTGATCTGACCTTTATTCAATGACGAATTCAGAAAATGGGCAATATTGTCGTTTTCGCTATAACCACGAACCAAGTCAACCTGGTTTTTCATGAGGGCAATCAGAGGGCTGACAACAATCGCACAACCATCCAATATCATGGCAGGCAACTGATAGCAAAGGCTTTTACCACCACCGGTTGGCATAATCACAAAAGTGTCTTTCCCACTGAGTAAGCTATTGATCGCTTCCTCTTGACGTCCTTTGAAACCTTTGAAACCAAAACTAGTTTCCAGTTTCTCGTATAGATTGTGGTCGTGTTTCAATACAGATTTTACGGAAGCGGCGACAGTTGCCGATTTTTTTTTGGTCGTTTTACCTGCAACAGGTGTTACGGTTTCCTTCTCTTCAGAGTCTACTGCTATAGACTTTTTCGTGCGTGTTGCCATTTTAGAATTTGTATCTTTCATTTGCTTAAGCAATTATCTCTAAAGATAACGATACGTAAACAAATTACCTATTTTAAATAAACTTAAAATATTCCACCTTTTTTGATGTATAGTGCCTGAGTTCAAAAATTGGGGATAGCGAAGTTAATCATTTTTGATTTCATCTCCCAATGTGTTTTATTGTTTTTTCTTCTTAAAGGAAAAATAACGCTGCGCAAAATAACTGAAAGACGTCACCAATACAACATTGAGATAATACGAAGGCGTTGACCACCAATGAAATACCTCAACAAAAAGTTTCAATAAAACATAGTTAAGAATAGCACATCCAATAACCACAAGGATATACCTAAACAGTTGGATTTTTTTGGGAAGTTCAGAACCTTGGAATACCACAAACATACTAAGGTAAAAACCTACAGGTGTAGTAATCAATACATTAAGACACAATGTCGCAATTGGAGCCGAAATAGTAATATCGCCAATATGAACGAGTTGCTGCCTAAAAATAAAATTGTAAATAAGCGGATACAATACAAGACTCAACCCTAGATTAAAACCGCCACAAGCGGCATAACGATACGTTTGCAACGGTAAAAACCGCCGAAAAATCGGGTAAAAGAAATCCAAAAAGGATAATATTGCCCTCTTTATTTTTAGATGAAGCTTGTACATACAAATTGAGCGCGCAAATGTAGGGTTAAAATCCGTTCTAGTAAGATAAAAATTGTTACCTTTGCACTCCCGAATCAAATCCCTCGGGGAATTTTTATGAGCGAAAACAATATTGTTAATCCAAACGCTGAAGCACAGGAGAATGCTCCGGTAGCTACCGAAGCAACTACAGCGACAACAAATGCACCTGCGCAACAAGAAGTGGCGGTTAAAGAAACTGCTCACGACGATTTCGACTGGACTGTAGACAAACGTAATGTTTCTCACTACACTCAAGAAGAAAAAGAAAAATACGACAAAGTGTATGACGACACTTTCGTACAGATCGAAGATGGAGAATTGGTGGACGGTACTGTAGTTGGTCTTACTAAGACTGACGCGGTTATCAACATCGGCTTCAAATCTGACGGTTTGATTTCCTTGAACGAATTCCGTGACCTTCCATCTTTGTCCATCGGTGACACTGTAGAAGTTATGGTATTGGAAAAAGAAGACCGCAACGGTCACCTTGATCTTAGCCGTCGTTCTGCACGTATTTTCCGTGCTTGGGAAAAAATCGTTGAAGTACACAAAACTGGCGAAATCGTTACTGGTCAAGTTACCAGCAAAACGAAAGGTGGCTTGATCGTAGATGTATTTGGCATGGAAACATTCTTGCCAGGTTCTCAGATTGACGTCAAACCAGTGACTGACTACGATCAATTCGTTGGTAAAACAATGGAATTCAAAGTCGTTAAAGTTAACGAAACTATCAAAAATGCAGTCGTTTCTCACAAAGCTCTTATCGAAAGCGATATCGAAGCTCAACGTGCAGAAATCATCAGCAAATTGGAAAAAGGTCAAGTATTGGAAGGTACCGTTAAGAATATCACAGACTTCGGTGCGTTCATGGATCTTGGCGGCTTAGACGGTTTGTTGTATATCACTGATATCTCTTGGGGACGTATCTCACATCCTTCAGAAGTATTGAAATTAGACCAAAAACTGAACGTTGTTGTATTGGATTTCGATGACGACAAAAAACGTATCAGCCTTGGTTTGAAACAATTGACTCCTCATCCTTGGGATGTATTGCCAGAAGAAATCGTTGAAGGCGCTACCGTAAAAGGTAAAGTGGTTAACATCGAAGACTATGGTGCATTTTTGGAAATCCAACCTGGCGTTGAAGGTTTGGTTCACGTAAGTGAAATTACTTGGGCAAATACACCTATCAATGCAAAAGAATTCTTCAAATTGGGTGATGAACATGAAGCTAAAGTTGTGACTTTGGATAAAGAAGCGCGCAAAATGAGCCTTTCTATCAAACAATTAACTGAAGATCCTTGGGAAACCATCGAAAACAAATACCCTGAAAACAGCAAACATGCTGGTATCGTTAAAAACATCACTCCTTACGGTGTGTTTGTTGAATTGGAACCAGGTATTGGCGGCATGATACACATCAGCGATCTAAGCTGGTTGAAACGCTTTAACCACCCATCTGAATACACTAAAGTTGGTGAAAACATTGATGTTATCATCCTAGCAATCGACAAGGAAAACCGCAAATTGCAATTGGGACACAAACAATTGGAAGAAGATCCTTGGAATGCGCTTGAATCAACTTTCGGAATCGGTTCTATCCACGAAGGAACTGTTATCCGTAAAGACGAAAAAGGCGCTATCGTTCAATTGCCTTACGGATTGGAAGGATTTGTTCCTAACCGTCACCTTGCAAAAGAAGATGGTTCATCTGTAAACTTGGATGAAACTAACCAATTCATGGTAATCGAATTTGACCGTAACGAAAAACGTATCGTATTGAGCCACGCCCGTATCTGGGAACAAGTTCAACACGCTGCAGAAGAAGCGGTTAAGAAAGAAGCTCGTGCTGAAGTAGAATCTACTAAACAAGCAGTTAAAAACATTCAAGCTCAAAACAAGAATGAAAAAACTACACTTGGTGATCTTGGCGCATTAGCTGAAATCAAAGCAAAATTGAAAGAAGAAGAAGGTAAATAATCTTTTTCATTTCATTGATATTGAGCCGCAACAATTGTTGCGGCTCTTTTTATTTTACATCAGTCCCTTCAAATTGTATACGACTATCTCTTACATTTACTAACTCGTCAAGTTCGTAGATGTTTTTAAAACCATAACCGTAAAGGTTTATAAACGTTGGAATATTCAATGCCAACATAACTGGGCGAGTATCTTGCAATAGTGTATTACTTACAGGCATCACAGTTTTGGTAGCAAAATTGACTTGGTCTCCCATGAAATTATTGTTGCAATAAATCAATATTCGCGTAGTTGGATCTGGAATCAATCGATTTAGATTTCCTTGTGTAAAATCGGTGAATGCCATATGTATCGCACCTTTAACATGTTTTTTGTCGTATCTGTCCTTAGAGCGAGAATCGAGAACAATCGTATTGGATTCTT